>JAUZEU010000805.1 GCA_030838885.1 Bryobacterales bacterium
CAGCTCGCCAGTGCGGAAAATGCCACTAACCAGGAAATTGATGCCGACAACAACTTCCTGTGGAGATTCAACCGGCAGCGCCTGGACGCGGAATCCCTGCGAGATTCGCTTCTGACGATCAGCGGAGAGCTCGAACCCGGCCCGAGCGGTCCGCATCCGTTCCCACACATGGGGACCTGGATGTTCATGCAGCATGGTCCGTTTAATGCGGTTTATCCGTCGCAGCGGCGCAGCGTGTATCTGATGACGCAACGAATCCAGCGGCACCCGTACCTGCAGATGTTCGACGGCGCGGATGCCGCTATCAGCACAGCAGTGCGGGCGCAAACGGTCACGCCTATCCAGGCGCTGTTCTTTATGAACAGCGAACTCGTCCAGGAGACTGCCGGCGTCTGGGCCAAACGACTCATTGCATCGCAATCAAACGATCGACGGCGGATTGAGAGCGCGTACCGCACGGCGCTGGCGCGTACGGCGTCCAAAGAAGAACTGGGCCGCGCGAGTCAATATATCGCCGACGTCCGCAAGACGCTGCAATCGTCGGGAGTGGCGTCCGCCGATCTGGGACCGCAAGCGTTGGCCAGTTATTTGAGGGCGTTGCTCTCGGGCAACGAGTTCCTGTTCGTCGACTAAGGGGAGAACTCATCATATGAAACCATCCGACTTCAACGCGACACGCCGGCAGATGATTCGATCTTTATTCGGGAGCTCACTTCTCATGCCAGGTCTGCTCTCCGATCTGATGGCGGCGGACGACCCAATGGCGCCCAAGAGCCCGCATTTCCCGGCTAAGGCTAAGCGCGTAATCTTTCTCTACATGACCGGTGGCGTCTCTCAGGTGGATTCGTTTGATCCAAAGCCACAGCTCACCCTCGATCATGGCAAGAAGGTGAAGAATCGTTTCTCCCTGGTGCGTACACCCTTCAACTTCAAACACTATGGCCAAAGCGGGACCGAAGTTTCCGAATTGTTCCCCCATGTCGGCGAATGCGTCGATGATATGTGCGTTATTCGTTCGATGAAGAATGATGACAATGATCATTTCGGGGCGACGATGGGGATTCACGCCGGCTCGACCAACTTCGCGCGGCCAAGCATCGGGTCATGGGTCAGCTATGGCCTTGGTACGGTGAACCAGAATCTTCCGTCCTTCATGGTTCTGGCTCCGTACCTGCCGTATGCCGGCGGACAGGTTTGGAGTGCGGATTTCCTGCCGGCTGCTCATCAGGGTACCCTCATCCTGCCTGGCGGGGAACCCATTCCCAACATGACGCGCCGCGCCTCGTCCGCCGAGCTGCAGAAGAAGGAGCTGGGACTGCTGGCGGAATTCGATCGCAAGCATCTGATCGGCCGCGAGTCGGACTCTTCGCTGGTGGGTCGCGTAAAATCGTTCGAGACAGCGTTCGGCATGCAGCAGGAGGCGCCCAGGGTCTTTGATCTTTCCAAAGAATCTGACGCCACGCACAAGCTCTACGGCCTTGAGCGCGGCTCAACCCAGGGATTTGCGTGGCAGTGCTTAATCGCCCGGCGTCTGGCCGAGCGAGGTGTTCGCTTTATTGAATTGATCGACAGCGGGTCTGACCTGAACAAGAACTGGGACGCGCATTTTGACATCCAGACACACGTTACCCTGGCTCGCAACGTCGACCAGCCGATCGCGGCGCTGCTCAAGGATCTGAAATCACGCGGCATGCTCGACGACACACTGGTCGTCTGGACGACTGAATTTGGTCGCACGCCCTATAATGAGAACCCCGAGAAACATGGGCGAGAACACCACAACCGCGTATTCTCGTCGTGGCTCGCGGGCGGTGGTGTCAAGGGCGGGACGACTTATGGGGAAAGCGACGAATACGGTATCGAAGTCGCCCGGGACATGGTCCACTTCCACGATTTCCACGCCACCATCCTTCATCTCCTGGGGATGGATCATAAACGGCTTACCTACCGTTACTCAGGGCGCGATTTCCGGCTGACGGATGTCGCGGGGGAAGTGGTCAAAGGCATACTGGCCTAGACTAGGAGTCTGTCAGGCGGCAGGGTTCCGCACTGCCGGGTCGATCAAGGGAGCTCGCATGGCCGTGGTAAAGGATGGGCCACACTGCATCACTTGGACCCATGCGGAAGAAGTAAATCGCGAACTGGCGGACTTCCTGGGAAAGGATGTTGCGAAGGGAGTTGCGTGACCAGACGGTCCTCCGGGTCTGTTACTCACCCATCGCGCCGCGCACTAGCGAACACGTACGCGCGGTTCCACTGACATTCCCGGTCGCAACAGATTATCCTTGTTCTCATCCGCGTTGAATCGGATTCGTACCGGCAGACGCTGCACGACCTTTACATAGTTCCCACTGGCATTTTCCGGTGGAAGCAGGCTGAACAGCGTTCCGGCAGCCCCCGGCAGGCTCTCAACCTTGCCTGAAAAATCGCGATTGAAGGCGTCCACGTGCACGGTCGCCTGATCGCCGGGACGCATATGTTCCAGCTGCGTCTCTTTGAAATTCGCGGTGACCCAGATATCGTCCACAGGAACGATCGCGAGAAGGGCCTGTCCCGGCTGAATTCTCTGTCCTTCTTCCACAGTCTTGCGTCCGATAATTCCGCTTACGGGTGCATGGATCTTCGTGTAGGAAAGATTCAGTTCGGCGGTGTGTACATCGGCCCGCGCCTGCAGCACCTGACCAGCGGCGGTGGCCACCCGTGCCTTAACGTCTGCCACCTGAGCGGGAGCACTTTTTGCGCCCTCGATAGCAGCTTGCCTTTGAGCGACACGGCTGCGCGCCTGTGCGACCTTCTGCCGGGCTGACATGACCGCGGCGAGGTCCGATTCCAGCGCCTGTTGCGTAGTTTGTGCTTCCGTCTCACGGGTGTCATATTCGGAACGCGAGATTTCGTGTTTCGCCACCAGCGCCAGGTAGCGCTGCCGGTCCCGGTCCGCCCGTTTCCAGGATGCCTGGTCCAGTTCCACGCGATGCTGCGCGACCTGCAAATTGGCTTCCTCCGCTGCCACGCTGGAAACCGCTTCCACCTCCGCGGCTTCAGCGACCTTCAACTGGCTGAACGCCGCGATGCTGGTCACCGGAACCGCGGTTCCGGCGGAGCGAACCGAAGCCTCCTGCGTGATCAAATCCGCGCGAGCATGCTCCAGCGCTGCTTTATAGTCGTTCGGATCCAGCTCTAACAGCAGGGTTCCTGCCTTTACAAACTGGTTGTTTTCTATATGAGGCGCAATGCCCAGCACCGTGCCGGTGATCCGCGCGCTGACGGCGCCTATGTGACCTTCGATTTGAGCATCGTCTGTCGATTCGTAGTGCCGGTCATTGAGCCACCATGCCCACGCCCCTCCCGCTACTCCAAAAAACACTACCAGGCCCAAAGCGACTTTCAATCCCTTGCGCATTCCCGTCATCTCCCAAAAAATTCTGTTGCTCTGTTCTCTGCCGTTCCCATTGCCCGGGCGAGCGAAAGCTTGGATACATTAAATGAATACAGGCCGGCTATGTAGTTTTCATTTGCCTGCGCGACCGCTTCCTGCGCCTGCACTACTTCCAGATAGTTCGTCACGCCGTTGGTGTAGCGATCCTGAGCCTGAACCAGTGCGCGCTCGGCGAGTTGCCTGTTGCTTTGCGCGACCGCCACGCCTGAGTCGGACGCCTGCACATCCAGCCAGGCGGTACGCACGTCGTAGGCGATGCGGCCTTCCAAATCTCTGAGCTCAGACTGTTTACGCGTGAGCTCAGACCGCGCTGCGTCCACCTCAGCCTGAATTCGGCCGCCTGTATACAGCGGAACGGTCACACTCGCCGAGACCGAGAACAAGTGATTCATGTTTCCGACATTTACGCCGCCCGCTCCGTACTCGGCACTGAGTCCGACGGTCGGATTTTTCTGCGCTCGCCGCGCGGCGACATCATACTCGGCTGCCTTCAAGGTTGATCGGGCGCTTTCCAGATCCGAACGGCTTCGGAGCGCCTCATCCTTCGCGGATTCCGGGGTCACTCCCGTCAGTGGAACGTACGCCGCTGTCTCGGTCACAACGAACTGCTGTTCCACGGGCAAACCGATGATCCTGGCCAGCGAGAGCTTGTCTTTCTCGAGATCGTTGGTCGCATTCGTCAGGCGCTGCTCTGAAGTTTGCCGCTCCACGCGCGAGCGCAATGCGTCAATCTCCGGAGCCACTTCGGCTTTTACCCGATCTTCGGTCTGCTGGTCCAATTGCCTGGCTGAAAGGACCTGCGCTCTGGCTGTCTCCACCCGCGCTGCGCTCGCCGCCACTTGAAACCAGGCTACTCCGGTCGCCAACACAACGACGTCGCGCGCATCCTTAATACCTGATACGGAGGCCGACTCTTCTGCCTTGCGCGCCTTATATTCCTCGCGCAGCTGGCGATTGTAAACCGATTGCGTGGCCACGATCCGCGCATCCTGAAATCCGAAGCTGTCCGTGGTGGCGGGAAGACTTCCAAAGCCGGGAATCGGGGGAAGCTTCAGCCCGATTTCTTTCAGGCTGAGCTTTTCAAAGTTTTGCTGAGCCCGCGCTATGACATTCGGCAGCATTGCCGATAATGCACGGAGCCTTCGGCTGCGCGCCTCAGCGCTCCCCTGTGTATTCTCCACAAGGCCGAGATTGTAGCGGAAGCCGCGCTGGATCGCCTCGGAAAGCGATAGTGTCAGCGTTGTATCGGTCGCAGGTCCCGAGGGGACGCTTCCCAGGTAGGGGTTCTGGGACTGCGCCGCCCGGGCGCTGGGATTGGTTGTATTGGCCGCTGGATTGATGGGACGCGGAGTCGCAATCGAATAGCCCAGAGGACCACCCGCCGGGCCCTGCGCATACGCTCCAACCGTGGCGACACCTGCCACAAAAAAACCGATCGATAACCATCTCATGATTAATGAGCCCCTTCGCTCTTCACGGCCGCTTCCTTACCGAATTTTTTGATGCAAAGCGCGAGTACCGGACCCGCAAACGCCACTACACCCAGTACCCAGAAGCAGTCGAGGAAGCCGAGCATACTCGCGTGCCTTTGTACCATTTCATAGAGCTGCGCCTGGGCCCTGACTGCAGCGTCAGCCGCCGTATATCCGCTGCTCATCAGCCGTTCGGCGGTACTACTCAGGTTTGAGGTAACCGCCGAATCATAAGCCGTGATGTGTGGAGTCAGAACGGTTTGATGAAACTGACTGCGACGCGCCAGCACCGTCGTCATGAGGGCGATGCCGACGCTGCCACCCTGATTGCGGAACAGATTCGTCAGGCTCGAGGCCTTGTTGTTCTTGTCTTTCGGCAAATACGAATAGGCCAGTTGGCTCACCGGCACAAACAGAAACGCGATCCCGAAGCCCTGCAGTCCCCGCGCCATGGCTTCGTGCCGGTAGTCCGCGGCGAGGTTGAAGCTCGCAAACCACCACATCGCCAGACCAAACACCGTATAACCGAAGCCGATAAGCACTGCGACGGGAATGCGCGTCACCAGGCGCACCACGATCGGCGCCATCAGTACGATTACGAATGCACCGGGGCCAAGGACCAGGCCGGCATCTGTTGCTGTATATCCATACAATGACTGCAGCATCTGCGGGATCAGTACGGTGCTCCCGAAAAGCGTGAATCCGAACATGAAGTAGAAAATATTGGCAAGTGCGAAGTTTCTGATTCTCAGAAGCCGTAATTCCACCACCGGATCAGGATGATTGAGCTCCCAGACGCACGCCGCGATGAGTGAAATCGCGGTCACGGTGAAGCACACGACAATGAAACGGCTCTCAAACCAGTCATCCTGCTGTCCGCGGTCGAGCACCACTTCCAGGAGTGCGAAGCCAATGGCAATCAGCGCGATACCTACATAGTCGATGCGCAGTTTGCCCGCGTTGCGGGCTGCCTCGACCTCGCGTTTGAACTCCGGCGGATCGGAAACCACCCGGCTGGTGAAAAACAGGGAAATCAGGCCGATAGGTACGTTGATGAAGAAGACCCATCGCCAGGAGAAGCTGTCGGTAATCCAGCCGCCGAGTGGCGGGCCGATAGCCGGGGCGGTTACAATCGCCATGCTGTACAGCGCAAATGCGGCGGCGCGTTTGGCGGCAGGAAAAGTATCCACGAGGATGGCCTGTTCCACAGGGGCGAGTCCGCCCCCCGCTATGCCCTGCAGCACACGGAAGCAGATAAGCCAGCTCAGGCTTGGGGCAAGTCCGCAAAGCAGCGAACTGATGGTGAAGAGACCCACGCAGCTCATGTAATAACGCTTTCGGCCAAACACACGGCTCAACCATGCGCTCAGCGGCAGTATGATCGCGTTTGCGACCAGATAACTGGTGAGCACCCAGGTGCTTTCCTCATAACTGGTAGCCAGGCCACCGGCTATGTGGGGAAGTGATACGTTGGCAATGCTTGTGTCGAGGAGTTCCATGAACGTAGCCAGTGTGACCGTGATGGCGATTACCCATGGATTGATGACCTTCCAGACTGGCTCCGCTGAATCCATATGAAGCTCCACAGGGTCTAAGATGCAGAAAGAGACCGATCGGTCTCATAAGAAAATGAGCAAAGGCGAAGAGACAAAACAAAACATCATTGAGAAGGCCGCCGCGATGTTCAATCAGCTTGGGTATGAAGGCGCTTCGCTCGCTCACCTGATGGAAGCTACAGGACTGCAAAAGGGCGGCATTTACCGGCATTTCACGAGTAAAGAGGAACTGGCCGCCGAAGCTTTCGATTACGCGTGGAAATCCGCGCGTGAAGCGCGCCTGAAGGATATCGACTCTGGCGCCAGTGCGATTCAGCAACTCAGACAGATTGTTGCGAACTTTGTGGCCCGACGCCCACCGGTGCCCGGTGGCTGTCCGCTCCTGAATACGGCAGTGGATTCCGATGATGGTAATTCAGTGCTGCGCGCCCGGGCTCACCGTGCGCTGTCAGACTGGAAATCCCATCTTGCAGCGATCGTGAGACGCGGGATGGAAAACGATCAAATTCGCGGCGATGTCAATCCCGGCGCGGTGGCGACCTTCATTGTCGCGGCACTCGAGGGAGGGCTGATGATGAGCCGGCTGGAAGGTGACGCCGGGTCGCTGAAAACTGTCGAGACGTACCTGTCAGGGTTTCTCGATTCTCTCGCACTCCAGACTCCAGCGACCTACAACATCCCCGGCGAGAGGTAACAGCAGACTCGCCAGTACCCGTCTGTTTTCCGAAGCTCGTCGGCGGAGACTAACGGTTCGCCGGGAGTAAGTCCGGCGATACCGCCTCGCCGGAGTGTTGGTTCATAGTTCAAAGCCTGTCCTGGCGCGCCGGCGCACCTTCGTAAGGTCTTGAACAACAGGGTAAGCGGGAGTTACTTCAGAAAAGTTCCCTTGTTCAAGTCTTCGAACGCGTCCTGTAACTCCTGTTGAGTATTCATGACGATTGGGCCATACCAGGCGACGGGCTCCTCGATAGGCTTTCCTGAAACCAGCAGAAAACGGATTCCGTCCTCGCCTGCCTGAACCGCAACTTCGTCACCCTGGTCAAAGAGCACGAGAGAGCGGTTGTCAGCCTGTAAGGGGGGCGTTTTGTCCCACCATCCCACGCTTTCCGTCGGGACCGCGAGCGGAGCGGATGCATTACAAAACTTTCCGGCTCCTGCGAAAACATAAGCGAAGGCGTGGCGCGCCGTCTCGATGGGAAGTGTCCTTCTCCTCCCAGGAGGGACCGATACATCCAGGTAAACTGGCTCGGATGCGATCCCATCCACTGGGCCTGTCTTGCCCCAGAAGCTTCCGCAGACTATGCGCACAGCAGTTCCATCGTCGTCTTTGACGAGAGGAATCTCAGTCGCCTTCACTTCCTGATAATGCGGAGCACTCATTTTGAGCGAGGACGGCAGGTTCGCCCAAAGCTGGAAACCATGCATCCGGCCGTCCTGATCGCCCTTCGGCATTTCCTGGTGAATGATCCCGCTCCCCGCTGTCATCCATTGCACGTCACCAGCGGCAATCGTGCCTTGGTTCCCCATGCTGTCGCCGTGGTCCACGCTTCCGGCGAGGACGTATGTGATGGTTTCAATGCCGCGATGCGGGTGCCATGGAAAACCGGCCACATAATCTTCCGGTACATCGTTGCGGAAATCGTCCAGGAGCAGGAAGGGGTCGAAATCGGAAGTATTACCAAAACCGAAGGCGCGCCGCAAGTGAACGCCCGCTCCTTCGAGCGCCGGTTTCGACTTGCTGAGCTTTTTGACGGGCCTGAGGGACATCCGGCCTCCCGTAAGAAAGTCTATCCTCTTTCAGGGCCCGTTGCCACAGAGTTCCCGACTTCGCAGTCCCTGGCGCCAGATCTAAACCCGCGTAAAAAGGCTCGTCGTCGGAGTTGGATTCAGCCGACGAACCGGAATGTAGCCTCCAGTACTTTCAGATTGGCTTCAGGTGTCTGCTCCGGCGTATAGCCGAGGACCACCATATAAGAGACAAGAGCGCTGCGAACGAATTATAGGTTGAACTGCTATTTCCTCTTCTGTGCTGCGGCGCTACGCTTGCCAGCTCTGGCGCGGTGAGGGCTGACAGGTCGCATTTTGAAAAGAATCCGTTCACGCAATTTTCCAGGTTTCTGGCTCTCCTGGCCTCTGCGACTGCAACACCGTGCCGGGCGGAGAAGGCCAGCGGGTCGCAGTTAGCCGCGCCGTTGATGCAGCGCTGGAGATTTCTTTCGTTGATAACGCCCCGCACCTGCGCAGCTTCCGCCTGATTCAGCAGAGTCGGATCGCAATTCGGGGAGCCGGCCCGGCACAAATCCAAATTGCGGCGCCGAACGGAATTCGCTATCACGCTGGCTTCCTCTGGAGTCAGGATCACCGGATCGCACCGGGAGGATCCATTCATACACAGATCCAAATTCCGCTTTCGCAGGGTGTTGCCGACAGCCTGCGATTCAGCGGGTGCCAGAGACGTTGGGTCGCATTGAGCGGATCCTTCCAGGCACCGATCGAGGTTCCGCTTCCGCCGTTCGCCGCTCATACGCCTGGCGTCGCTCTCGCTCAGTGAAGCGGGATCGCAGTTTGGAAGACCGCCCAGGCAGCGGTCCAGATTGCGCCGATGCGCCTCCAACTGCACATCCGCGAGTTCTTCCTTACGCAGAACAGTGGGATCGCATGCAGCGGAACCGACCCTGCAAACCTCAAAATTGCGACGGTGGGATCTTTCAGCCAGACGGCTCATGTCATCCGAACTCAGGCGACCCACATCGCAACCGGCCAACCCTCTCAGGCAGCGCTCGTAATTCGAATCTGCCGCGTCGGGTCGCGGTGCCTGCTGGGCGAGACACAACGATGTACCAACGCAGAGAAACAGCACGCGAACGGCACATAGCCCTCCGGAAGTCATAGTATTCGGACCAATACTGAGCATGGTATCTTCAGATCAGACAGTATTCAAAGTATAGAACAGTACAATTCATTGGAAAGACAGTGACTACCTTTTCACCAGAACCGGCGGCTGCGGCCCAACCGCAGCCGGTCGCCGGAGCGTCTTCAGCAATTCTCACGCTCTCGACGTTTGCCGCTTTGCTGGCGGTCTGCTACTATCCCATGCTGCTGCAAACCGGCCGGACCGTCATCTTCAGCGATGACATGGCGTATGGCTTTTTTGCGCCATTCGTGACTCTGTTTGTAGCGTGGGACCGAAGGGGTGCGTTACTTCGGCCGTCAGCCCGGCCAAGCGCATGGAGCCTTGGATTTCTCGGATTTGCGGCAATACTCGGCACAATCGCCACCCTCGCCAATTCATCGACTTTTTCGCGGGTTGCTTTTTTGATTTCCCTGGCAGGGTGTCTGCTTTTGATGGGTGGCTGGCAAATCCTT
>JAUZEU010000808.1 GCA_030838885.1 Bryobacterales bacterium
GGCGCAGCGGTGCGCGCAGGCGGCGAAGAATACGGCGGTGCTCATTGAAGACTCGATGGATAAGGCAGACGAAGGCAAACTTGGGGTGGATGTGGTGACGGTGGCGGTGGGGAAGGTCCGCCAGCAGATTGTGGAGGTGAAGCGACTGGTGGAGAAAGTCAGCGACGGCAGTTCGGAGCAGAAGAAGGGGATCGAACTGATCACGGGCTCGATCGGCCAGATGGAGAGCAACTGACGCAGCAGAGCGCTTCGACGGCGGAACAGAGTGCGCCGCGGCAGAAGAAGTAAATGCACGGGCGGGGTCACTGCGGGAAATCGTGGGCCGGTTTGTGGAGATGGCGGGGACAAACCAGGGCAAAGGTCAACCCCGACCGCGGACTCCGCCCACCGTGGCGATTGGCGTGGGTTCCGGCTCGATCTCAATCTTACGCGGGCGCGCATTCAGGCGGGTGATGGTGAGCGTCCGCCAGATTTTATCGAATTTGGGCGTGCCTGGCTTGCCGCCTGCTTCGATTACCTGTTCCTCCGTAATCTCCTGGGCCAGCGGCAGGTATTTTTCGTAATAGGCGCGGATACGGTCCTGTACGACCCGCGCGCCTGATCTGTAGAGAACCAGCAACACTTCGTCGGACGGCACGACGCTCAGAAGTTCCCAAACCTGAGAGGGCCGGTGGATGCGGGGCGATTTGAGCGCTGTTTCGAGTTTCGTGACTTGCGCATCGAGTTTCTTCCAGACCGCGGATTCTGCGGGTGTGAGTTCGAAGGCACGCACGACTTCGGTGCGTTCGCGGAGATTCAGCTTTTCGACCAGCACGGAAAGGAATGCGAACCAGCCACCTTCATAGCCGGAGGGAAGAATGGAGTGCGCCAGTCTTTCGAACTTCGTCAGGCCGGCAGAGTTCAGCTTCGCACCGGTTAGCGAAGGTGAAATGGACTTGAGCAGTTCGTGGGAATCCAGAGCTTCCAGAAACGCGACCGCATTAGCATCCAGCGCGCCTGCCCGCACTTCCAGCGCAAGGGCGCTGGCCGGTACGGAAGCGTGATGGTTTTCCAGCAACACGTTTTCCAGTTGGCTGAGGGTCCGGGGCATCACCGTCAGACCGAAGACATGCTGGAAGCGAAACAGGCGGAACACGCGGGAGGGATCGTCGAAGAACGCGTACGGGTTGGTGGTGCGCAGTTCCTTACTGACGAGGTCGGCCTGGCCATTGCAGGGGTCAACCAGAAGGCCACGCGAGCCCCGGTTCAGGGAAAGCGCGATGGCGTTCATGGTGAAATCGCGCCGGGCAAGATCGGCATGGATAGTGGCGGGCGCGATTTGGGGCTTGCCCCCGGGTTTGGAGTATTTCTCCGTACGGGCGTTGCCCACGGACGCCGTCACATTGCCCGGAAGTTTCAGTTCCACCCAGCGTTTCAGCGGGTCTTCGCAAACCACCTCGCCGCCCAGGGCCAGCGCGAGAGCTTTGCCTATCTTCACGGCGTCGCGTTCCACGGTGAAATCCAGATCGCGGATAGGTGCGCCGCGCAGCATGTCGCGCATGGCGCCACCCGTTAGCCAGACGTTCATGGAGGCTGCGGTGGCCAGATGCTGGACCTCCATGAGGGCGCGGTTTTGGGCCGCGTTCAGGTGGCTGTCGAGCATAAA
Source organism: Bryobacterales bacterium (assembly GCA_030838885.1). Classification (GTDB taxonomy): domain Bacteria; phylum Acidobacteriota; class Terriglobia; order Bryobacterales; family Bryobacteraceae; genus BOG-234. The sequence continues at coordinate 1,646 of JAUZEU010000808.1, forward strand.
GAGGTAGTCGCTCATCGTTGTGGGTTCCCGTTCATGCTCTCGGATGGTGCTGGTCAAGCGTTTCGCGGAGCCGCGAACGGACCACGTGCGTGTAGATCTCGGTTGTGGAAAGATCGGCGTGCCCCAGCATGGCCTGGACGCTGCGAAGGTCCGCCCCACCTTCGAGGAGATGGGTGGCGAAGGTGTGGCGCAGCACGTGGGGAGAAAGGTTGTGGAAAATTCCGGCCCTCTTGCCGTTCAGTTTGATAGAGGCCCAGAAGGCCTGGCGCGTCATGGCACCGCCGCGGGCGGTGACGAACAGATAGGGAGAAGTCGTACCTTTCAGAAGCGCGGTGCGACCCTGGTCGAGGTAGTCCTGAATCGCTGAAAGCGCAGCACCGTGTACGGGTATGATTCGTTGTTTGTTGCCTTTGCCGGTGACGCGGATGAGTCCCAGGCCAGGGTCGAGACCCGATGAGCGCAGGGTGATGAGCTCGCTGACCCGGATGCCGGTGGCGTAGAGCAGTTCGAACATGGCGCGGTCCCGTAGTCCACTCGGTTTAGAGGCGTCCGGCGCGGCGATGAGCTTTTCGATCTGGTCGCGGTTGAGGAATTTCGGGATAGTGCTCCACTGTTTGGGGCTGGAGAGGTGCTCAGTGGGGTCACTGGCGATGAGGCCTTCGCTGAGCAGGAAGTGGAAGAGACTGCGCACGGCGCTGAGGTGGCGAGCTATCGACCGGCTGCTTAACTCCCTTTGATAGAGGTTGTTGAGGTAGCGAATCAGGATTTCGGAATCGGGGTAGCTGCCGTCTGAGAGCGGGGCAGCGAAGGCCTGAAAACCTGCAAGATCTGCGGCATAGGCTTCGAGGGAGTTCTGTGAGAGGCCTTTTTCCATGCGGCACCAGACGAGGAACGCCCTGATGCCACGAGAAATCGGCGACTCGGCCTGTACCTCGCTATCCGCCATGCAGATGTGACCCTTTCGAGCAATGATACAATACTCACGAAAATGTTTAAATCAATCCCGGTCCGGACGTTGCCTTTGACCGGGATTGGTCAGGTACGTCGAGTGGCGGGTCGTTCCCGGGAAGACGCGGCCGGTGTCCGCGTGTCCCAGTGAGATAGCGGTGGCCAGTTCGACAGCCAAAAAAGTGGTTGTTCGCCGTTTCGACCGTGAGACATTGACTGGCTTTGTTAATGCTTTCAGCTATTTACAGCCTCATCACATCGAGATCCTGAACCCCCACGGGTCCCTTTTGACACTGCCTTATGAAGAGGTGAAGAGCGTCTGTTTCGTGCGCGATTTTGAGGGCGAGACCGACTCAGGGCGGATCTTCATGACCCGGCCAAAACTGGAGGGGCTCTGGATTCGGATGGCCTTCCGGGATGGCGAGGTAATGGATGGAATTCTGCCGAATAACCTGCTTTTGTGGGAAGCTGCGGGATTCACCGTGACACCGCCTGAGCCGGATGCGAATAACCAGAAGGTATTCGTGCCCAGGCAGGCACTGCGGAGTGTGCAAGTGCTGGGGGTAGTGGGGAGTCCGCTGCGCGGGAAGCGAAAGAAGGCCGACCCCATGGCGGATCAGCCTTCTCTTTTTTGATTCGCGATTAACTGAGAGCGCACTGGTGCAAGTCATGTCCCTCTCACGTCGCGCCGGTGAAGGTCAGACCGCGAGTTGCCCACGGTATACCATCTCCTTCGGGTCAAACTTAGCCCGCACTGACAAAAGGGCAGTTTTCAGTGTAAATACTATTTCGCGGTCATTGGCGGTAAGGGGCAAAAGCTCCTTTGAGAAGCCGAACAGATAGGTGCCTGGAATGCGGGGGACCGGGCGAATCACGCCCGGCTGCTCGGGTTCCCTGCCCTTGGCTTCGAGCGTAGCGGAGGACTGCAACTGTTCCACCATGCGGCGCTGGCGAGCAACCGGCGTGTTCTCACGAGGGTCAGCACTGATGGGTGCGGCCTCGACGCCGCGGCGCGGCCGTTCCATCACGCCGATTGGCAAACCGCTGACGCTCAATACGTAACGCCCTTCAAAACCGGCGGGAATCGGCACGCCCACAGCGTCGAGAACGGGTTGGGCGCTCTCCCAGCGCACGGTTACAGGTTCGCGCCGACGGGCACCACGAGGGGCGCTGTTGCGGTCGCGGCCCAGTTCAATTTGCGCCTGGCCGCCGGAACCTGAAGAGGTGCCGGGGGCGTTTATGACGCCGCCGCGCCCGGTGGTGGGTCCTTGCGCGCCGTTGGTCGTGTAGTCGGAGTCGAGTTCAAACTCGGCGTTTACCTCGCGTGCCCAGGGGGAATGAGTGGTCAGGCGCGCGATCTCCTCATTCGTCCATTCGGAGGATTTTTTTTTATTCCAAAAATCGGCCGCTGCGCTTGCGGGGAGCGCCAGGATCGCTGCAATCCAGGCACCCGCCCCGGCGTTCAGTGCCTCGCGTCTCGTCATCGGGAGTGGCATAGATGGGTGGCAGTGCCGCATAAGATTCTGTACGCCCGCGGAACGGGTTGCGGGTACGTCCCGAGTTTAGCTCTCTGCAGCCCAAAACTGCTGCTCTAAAATCCGGGCTGATATCTGCCGATAGAAAAATAACCATGGTTGGATGGACTGTTCAGGATGAACCTGCAATCCCGGGCGCGCCCCCTCCCGACGCCTGGGTATCCGTTCCTTCACTACTGAAAACTGTTCTGGACGGAACCGGGATTGCCATTGCAGTCGGAACATGCGGTGATCAAAGTCACTGCCCGAACCCGCGAGTTGCCTGGTCTGTCCCAAGAGGCAAATCTCTCGGGCCTGAACTTACATCGACTCCTGTCCCGCAACGTTCGATAATTTGTCGATACCAGCGCGACGGGTTGCCCGAGAGAATCGGGCGCGGCTATCATGTCGCGTCGTTCGAGGATGCGGGCTGCGGCAAGGATTCCACGATTCGTGTCAGCGAGTTTGCCCTTCGCGACTCACTTACAGACCTGGCCTCCAGACGCTATTTTGAAATGGTTGGGTCCGAGGTAGTTGCACGAGGGCGGAACGAGCCACTCGCTATACTTCTTTTCGATCCGGATCGCTTTAAGGCAGTTAACGACACTCTGGGTCACGTGGATGGAGATTCCGGCGACGATGTTATTTTGCCTGCGCTACAATAGCGGCGAAATCTATCCCGAGATGACCTTGAACAACATTCCAGAATGAGCAGTATTCCCGATATTTCCGCGCCGCGCCCGACAATCCTGATTGTCGACGATGAAACAGACATTCTCCGTCTCGTGGAGAAGATTCTTACAGAACAGGGCTATGATGTCATTCTCTCGCGAGGCGCGCAAAACGCGATCAACGCTTTTAGCCGAATGGCGCGAAAACCCGATCTTATCCTGACCGACGTTGTGATGCCCGGGATGAGCGGCCCTATGTTGATTGACCACCTGCTGGCGATCAGCCAGAACCTGCGCGTGCTCTTCATGTCGGGTTACGACGAGCGGCAGGTTGTGCAGAAATATGTGGTGGATAAAGGTTTTGCCCTGATCCCCAAACCGTTCACGCCGCAGCAACTGGCCGAGGCCGTGAAGGGAGCTCTTTCGAAGCCACTGCAGGGTGGCACTCCGGCCTGAGTTGTATGGCTGCACGCGGCACAGCGAAATCGGCGCGCCGGTGGTTCGTTTCAGGGCACGTCCAAGGTGTAGGCTTCCGATGGTTTGTCGAAAAGCACGCGAATGAAATCGGGCTGAACGGCTGGGTTCGGAATGAGGACGATGGCCGGGTGCAGGTCTATGCGGTCGGCGTGGCGGAGCAATTAAACCGACTGGCTGCCCTGCTCCATCAGGGACCTCGGATGGCGTCCGTTCGCGGTGTGGAAGAGCAGGAAGCCACCGTGCAGGATTTCAGATCCTTTCAGAGTTCATAGCCTGTCCGGTTAGAATCAAGTAGTTGACTACCCTCAAACACCTGATCCGCGAAGTACCCGATTTTCCAAAGCCCGGAATCCTCTTTTACGACATCACCACGCTGCTCAAGGACGCCGACGGTCTGCGCGACACGATCGACGCATTCAAAGAGCATTATGCTGGCGTCCACATTGATGTGGTGTTGGGCGTGGAAGCACGGGGCTTTATTTTCGCCCCGGTGCTGGCCTACGCCTTGGGCGCCGGCTTCGTGCCTGTCCGGAAGCCGAAAAAGCTGCCGTCGTTATGCACCAGCGTCTCTTACGATCTCGAGTACGGGTCAGACACGCTGCAAATCCATACGGATGCCATTGCGCCGGGCTCGCGCGTGCTGATCGTGGATGACCTGCTCGCCACCGGGGGCACCGCCAAAGCCGTTACGCAGCTCGTGGAACTCCTGGGCGGCAAGGTGGTCGGGCTGGGCTTTATGGTCGAACTGACGTTTCTTGGCGGACGGGAGAAACTGGACGGTTACGACATTTATTCTTTGCTCCAATACGATAAATGACCCGTACCGCACGGCTGAAAGCGTTCGCGAAGCTGAACCTCGGCTTGCGAGTGCTGTTGAAGCGACCCGACGGATATCACGAACTCCGAACCGTGTTCCAGACCATCTCGCTGGCGGACCGGATCGACGTGGCTTATACACCGGCTGCGGAGACGCGAATCACGATTGATGGCACCCCTCACATTCACGACAACCTGGTGGAGAAGGCGGCGCGACTGGTGCTGGGCGAACTGCGGCTGAGTGCTGAGGTCCACTTCGACTTAAAGAAGCGGATTCCGGCGGGCGCGGGGCTGGGTGGTGGCTCCACCGATGCGGCTGCCGTGTTGCTTTCCTTACCGGTGCTGGCGGGCAAACAGGTGGCGGAAGGGCGCCTGTTCGAACTGGCCAACCAGTTAGGCAGCGACGTGCCTTTCTTCCTGCATGGCGGTACGGCATTAGGGCTCGGCCGGGGCGAGGAACTGTATCCGTTGCCCGACCAACGGCAGCGCAGAGGTTTACTGGTTGCTCCCGCGATCCATTCTTCGACTGCGGATGCCTATCGCGACCTCTCCGAAAGATTGACATCAATTCCGCTACAAAATAAACTGGTTAGTTTCCAGCGACAAGTTTGGAAGGGATCCGGCGAGACGGCGGCGAACGACTTTGAGGAGGTCGTTTTTGCCCGTCATCCCGAACTGGGCAAGATCCGGGATCGGCTTCAGAGCGTGGGTGCAGAGCCTGCCGCAATGACCGGAAGCGGGTCAGCCATTTTTGGCATTTTTGAGAACGCGACTCAATTCAGGCACGTGTTAAGCCAGGCGCGGACGTTGTTTGAAGGTGAAAGAACTTTCCCCATCTCGTTTGTCAGCCGCGCACAGTACCGTTCGGCATGGCGGCGCGCATTAGCGTCCCATATTCCGCAAGCCAGTAAACCAAACGTAAAAGAGGACTTATGGCCGCCCCCAAGCCTGTACGCGTGATGAACCCCGACCGCATCAAGATCTTCTCCGGCAGTGCTAACCCGGCCCTGGTAGAGCAGATGTGCGCCACCCTCGGTCTTCCTATGGGCCAAATCAAGCTGAAGCGTTTTTCAGACGGCGAGATCAACCTGCAACTGCTGGAGAATGTTCGCGGAGCGGATTGCTTCGTGGTGCAGCCGACCTGTTCCCCTGTGGAGTTCCACCTGATGGAAGTACTTTGCATGATGGACGCGCTGAAGCGCTCGTCAGCGGAGAGGATCACGGCGGTAGTGCCATATTACGGCTACGGGCGGCAGGATCGCAAAGACAAGCCGCGCGTGCCAATCTCGGCCAAGCTGGTAGCGTCCCTGCTGGAGACGGCTGGGGCGGACCGAATCATGGCGCTGGATCTGCATGCGGCGCAGATTCAGGGTTTCTTCGTCAAACCGGTGGATCATTTATTTTTCCGCCCGGTGATGATCGATTACTTCAAGCCGCAGAATATCCCGGATTTGACGGTGATTTCACCGGACGCGGGCGGAGTGGAGCGCGCAAGGTCAGTTGCCAAGCGTCTCAATGTCCAGCTGGCGATCATCGATAAACGCCGGGAAGAAGCAAACGTCGCCGAAG
>JAUZEU010000823.1 GCA_030838885.1 Bryobacterales bacterium
ACATTCGGCCGATGGTACCGGACACGGTAACATTGCACCGCGCGGAACGGTCTGATAGTATCAGGAAGGTACGAGATCGGTCCCCTCCTTTTGCACTGCCACCAAAAAACCAACCACGGAGCATAGTTAAGTAACTGAATGAGCTTTACCGTCTTTTTGGGTAATTTGCCCACTTGGGTCGCAGCTGACGACATTAAACAATGGCTCGCAGCTGAAGATCTTGTCGCGGATTCTGTTAAGGTCATCCGGAATCATGAAACGCAGGAGTCGAAAGGCTTCGCTTTCGTAGAGGCCCCCACTGCGGACGAAATGCAGGCGATTATTCGCCGTTTCGACCGTGCACCACTCGAGGACAAAGTTCTTCGGGCCAACCCGGCGCAGCCCACAAAGGGCGTCGCTCCCAAGGGTGGTTCGAGTGCTTCTGCCCCTGCTGGTGCGGGTGCCAGACCGGAACAACGCAATCGCCCCGATCGCCGCGCTGGTAAGAAGCGGGATCAAGAACCAAAGAGTGCCTTCGCAGCGGAACTCGCGAAAGTCCTCTAATCGTCTGAACTGTGCCGGCAGATCCGGCGCTACAACACACCTGTGCGTCGCACACCACACACGCACAGCCATAATAGCTATTTGTTTTCAACGGGTTACCTATGGGAACATGGCGTGCTAAGAACGGTGCAATGTCGGTCTCGCGCCCAGCTCCCCTGTTAACCCGCCTGCCAGCAGTGTTTTTTGCGGGCAGTCTTTTATTTGGCAATGCCAGCCTGTTTGCCGGACAGGAGTTTCTTCGTGCGGTGGCTGACTCTAACGTCAACCAGCGCTATACCGTGGAAAGTGTCTCAGTTGGCGGCGTTCAGGTGGAGAAGGCGAAATTGCCCTCCAGCCTGCGACACCGGCTCACTTCCATGATAGGTGCCCGCTGCGATATGGCGACCATCCAGGAAGTTGCTTCCGACCTTCGGAAGGAACTTCGGCTTCGTTCTGTCAGCCAACACCTCTTAAAGGGCAGCCAGCCCGACCGCATCCGTGTCAATTTCGAAGTCGTCAAACGCGACCTGGCTTTCGACATTTCGGTTCCCAAGTTCCTGTTCCATTCCAAACAAGGGTGGACCGGGGAAGTGGAAGCCAGCGCACGGGCCGGTCAGAATACCTTCATGCTTGGCGCGGTCAGCAACGGTGACGATCTCACAGAGCGTTTTACCGGGGTTGTGGCGCGCTATGACGATTCCCGGTTGTTCTCAGACAGGGTCCGCTTCGGCATTGGGTTCGAGAATTTTCGGGAGCAGTGGAGTAGTTCCACCCGAGGAGCGCTGGCTTCTGACGGCCCTCAGCCCGGTCTGGACCTTTACCGGTCCCGGCGCAATATTGCGCCCGAGCTGACCTTCGCACCAGTAAAATCCTTCACGATTTCCGCCGGGGTCAGTCTGGAACAGATGCAATCCGAAAGCCCCATGACCGGAATGCGTTCCGCGAATGCGGCGACGGCTCAGGTGCACTACGGGCGAAAGATCGAAGCCGACACCGCGCAGCAGACTATCGACGCGAAATACAGTCTCCGGGTGGGGTTGCGTGGATTTGGGTCCGATTATGCTTATTCCCGGCATTTTGTCTCGGTGCGGTACGAGGTCAAAGCCGGACGCCAGATCGCGTCAGACGAGTTCACCGCAGGCAGTATCAGCGGGGACGCCCCGTTCTTTGAACGGTTCGTTCTGGGCACCAGTTCCACCCTGCGCGGCTGGGATCGCTACGCCATCAACCCTTTAGGCGGCACCCGGGCCGTTCACAATTCCCTCACTTACGGCTACCAGTTCGGTGAGCGCACGGCTGAAGTTTTCTATGACACAGGCGGGCTTTGGAGTCCGGGAAGCGGCATTCCGGCAAAGAGCGCCGGCGTCCGGCACTCCCTGGGAATCGGCTACCGTCAGGGAGTATTTGTGCTCACCATGGCATTTCCGGTCATCGAAGGACGTATTTCACCCGTCTTTATGGCAGGCATGAACTATTGAACAAAAGCGTCACCAGACGGGCGAGTGTTGCGGCGCTGGCAGCCGGGACGCTGATCTGCGTCTGTTCTGTACTTGCGGTAGTTCAGGTCAGTCCGCTCCAGGCGCATCTGGATGGCGACTTTCTACATATTTCCGCTCCGCGCCTCAACTTCCTCAACGGGAAAGCGCTTGAACGTCTTAAAGACGGGGTATCGATCGCCTTCGTGGGGCAGCTCAGTATTTCGTCGATTCCTAACGCAGTAGTCGGTGACGCGCGATCCATTGCGCGGTTTGCCTTGAGTTACGACATTTGGGAAGAGCGCTTTTCGGTGAGCCGGTTCGGAGACCGTCCTGGTCAGCATCGCTCGATTTCCCATCTCTCGGCCCAGGCTGCGGAATCGTGGTGTCTGGATAATCTGATGGTTGATCGATCGCTGGTTCCGGCGGACCGACCGTTTTACGTGCAACTCGATTTGCGAGCGGACGATCCACGAGACCAGTTGGGGATCGTGGGCGACACCGGAATCAACATCACCCGTCTGATCGAGATTTTCAGTCGGCCCGTTAAGAGCAACCAGCAACGCTGGCTTCTGAACGCAGGCCCCTTCAAACTGGCTGACCTGAGGAAAGCGAGCCACGGGTGAGTCTGCGGACGCGCCTCGCGCTGGTTTTCGTGGCGGCCACACTGCTGCCACTGGGAGCGACGCTCTGGCTGACCAGTTTCCTGCTGGACCAGAGTTTGCGGCTGCGGCCAGTGGACCAGATTTCCAGCCTGTCCCGTTCACTGGAAAAGACAGGCCGGGAATATTACCGCCAGGCCTGCGAACAATTGAAAGCCGATGCGCTTTCCGGGCGTGCGGCCCCCCGGCGATTTGCTGCCGGTGACGAGGCCCTCTCCACGGTTGAGGAATTCCGGAACAGCGAGGAATCGGAACGTTTCGTCCGGACTGGCGACCGTGGCACGGTTTTGCAGTATCTGGTTCGGACGCCGAAGGGCGTGAGCGTGTGGGAACGGCCGCTCGCCATCCGAATGCAGGATCTTTCCGAGGAGATCGGCAAAGCCCGCCAGACCGCTTCCCGCGATTTCCGGCGGGGCTTCTTCGTAGCCTGGGGGCTGCTGGCCGCAGCTATCTGGATGGTGGCATTGGGTCTGGTCTGGTTCGTTGCCAGCCGGTTCAGCCGTCCCATCGTCAATCTGACCGGCGCTCTGAAGAGTTTGGCGGAAGGCAACTTCAAGGTCCGCGTGTTGAACGACCGGACCGACGAAATCGGCCTCGCAACAGCTGCCTTCAACCGCACAGCCGCCGAACTGGAACAAAATCGCGATCGCCTGGTCTACCTGACGCAGCTGGCGAGCTGGCAGGTCCTGGCGCGCAAGATGGCGCATGAGGTGAAGAACTCTCTGACGCCGATTCGCCTGACGGTGGAGGAGATGGTTGCCCGGCACGACGAGCCGAACGCGGAGGGTCGCAGGGCGTTTCTGGGGCAGGCGGCGGATATCGTGGTGGATGAAATCGAGTCTCTGGAACGGCGAATTCGGGCGTTTTCGGAGTTCTCCTCCGAGCCTCCTGTTTGCCCTGAGCCACTGGATATACAGGCTTTAGTAGAAGAGCGCATCGCCTTCCTGCGAACCGCGCATCCGGAAGTTCGCTATGCAGTCGAAGCCGCAGGGAAGACGCCGAGCGCGCTGGCGGATCAGGACCTGGTGAAAAGTATTCTTGTCAATTTGCTGGAAAACGCGGCGGAAGCGGCGGGCGATGGCGGGCAGATTTTAGCGAGGGTGGCAGCATTCGAGAGCCAGATCGCGATCGAAGTGCACGACTCCGGCCCGGGCCTGAGCGACCTCGCCCGCAAATCCCTTTTCCAGCCCACCATATCGTTCAAAAAGCGCGGTATGGGGCTGGGCCTCTCCATCGCACGCAAAAGCGCCCTGCTTTCAGGCGGCGATATCCTGCTGATTGCAGGCGAGTTGGGCGGCGCCGGTTTCCGCGTTCTGCTTCCTACAGGTACGAAATAATCGATGACATCACGCCGGATTCTGGTGGTTGACGATGAGGAGAACATCGGGCGCTCGCTGCGAATGATTCTCGAACGCGAAGGGTATCAGGTAAATTCGGTCGGGTCCGCGGCGGAAATGCGTGCGATTCCCGAACGCGCCCGTATGGATCTGTTTCTGCTGGATGTCCGTCTGCCGGACGCCAGCGGGATCGATTTGCTGCGCGAGCTGCAGGCTGCGGAGATCACCGCACCCGTAATCATGATCTCCGGCCACGCTACGATTGCCGACGCGGTGGAAGCCACCCGCGCGGGAGCGTTCGATTTTCTGGAGAAACCGCTCGGCCGGGACCGGGTGATGGTCGCGGTGAAGAACGCGCTGGAGCAGGGCAAGCTCAAGCAGGAGAACCGGCGGCTGAAGGACGCCGTGGGTCCGGGCACCCGGATGATCGGCTCGAGCCCGGCGTTTCAGCGCGCGGTGGAGCAGGCCAGTATGGCGGCCGGGTCGGATGCGCGGGTGCTGTTGATTGGCGAATCGGGTACCGGCAAGGAACTGCTGGCAGCGCACATCCATGGCGCCAGTCCGTTCGCGACCGGACCGTTCGTGAAGGTGAACTGTGCGGCTATCCCCGGCGATCTGATTGAAAGCGAGCTATTTGGACACGAGAAAGGCTCGTTCACCGGTGCGACTTCCATGCGGCGCGGCAAGTTTGAACTCGCCGATCACGGGACCCTTTTTCTCGACGAGATCGGCGACCTGCATGCGAACTCGCAGGCGAAACTACTGCGTGTTTTACAGGAAGGCGAGTTTCACCGGGTGGGCGGCGAGCAGACCATCCGGGTGAATGTACGCGTCATTTCAGCTACGAATCGCGATCTTTCCGCGATGGTGGGCCAGGGTAAGTTCCGGGAAGACCTGTTTTATCGGGTAAGCGTGGTTCCGATCCGGGTTCCGGCGCTGCGCGAGCGGCCACAGGATATCTCGGCAATGGCGGAGTATTTCCTGGAAGATTTCTGCGTGCGCAACGGCTTTCGGCGGAAGAGTTTCGATGGCGAGGTTTGGGAGGCGTTCGAGGAATACTCCTGGCCAGGCAATGCCCGGGAGTTGCGGAATGTGGTAGAGCGGATGGCCATCCTCTCGCACGGAGATGTGCTGAACTCGGCGGCGGTGCCGCTGGAACTGAAGCTGCAGCGCGAAACGGGACCGCGCTCCAGCGTGCAGGAAGCGCGGGAATCGGCGGAACGGGAGCATGTGCTGCGGGCGCTGGAAGAATCCGGGTGGAATGTATCGAGCGCCGCGCGGGCGCTGGGTATGGAACGAACCAATCTGCACAAGCGGATCCGGGCGTTGGGGTTAGCGCGCGGAAAGTAAGCCGCAGCGTTGCGATGGCTATAAATTCTGGCTATACTACGGAAATGGATGTCAGCGTAGCCGAAGCCCGGAATCAACTCACGAAACTACTCCGGGCAGTGGAGCAGGGTGAATCTGTAGTGATTACCCGGAACGGGAAGCCTGTAGCACAGTTGGCGCCTCCTCCTGCCCAAAGGCGGACCGTGATGCTGGGCGGCATGAAAGACAGCATCAAGCTTCTGCCAGGCTGGGACAAACCGATTGACCTCGACGAATTCCTTTCGGGCGAGCTTTGAAGGGTCATTACCTCCTCGACACCAGCACTGCACTCATAGCGCTAACCAGTCCGGACCAGATGAGCGCCGCCGCTCGCGCTGCGGTTCTGGCCGGGCGAAGTGTGCTGAGTGCCGTGTCGTATTGGGAAGTGGTCCTGAAAAGCATGAAGGGCAATCTCGATGTCGGTGACCCGCGACTGTGGTGGAGCAAGGCTATCGATCAATTAGCGGCGTTGCCGCTTCCGCTTCGGGCAGAACATGTCGCGGCCGTGTGCGACCTGCCCCCGGTACATCGCGATCCTTTTGACAGGGTGCTCATGGCACAAGCGATGGTTGAAAATCTCATTCTGGTTACCCGCGATCGAACGATTGCACAATACGCTTCCGCCCGTCTGAAGGTCGTTTCCTGATGCAACGGTCGCTGGAGCCGGAGTTGATGGATTCGGATGTGATCGTCGGTCCGATTCTGGACCGGTTTCATCGCGACCTGGCTCGGGTGAATGGGTTGCTGGGCAGCTTTCAGACGGTCGAGCGCTTTCTGCGTAAAGACGACCAGCCGATCAGGCGCGTGTTGGACATTGGTTGTGGTGGCGGGGATCTGTTGGTTTATCTTCGGCGAAAGATGGGGGTTGAGGTAACTGGTATTGACCTCAAGCCGGGTCGCATGAACGATGTGCCCGTCGTCGTGGCTGACGCGACCCGCGAAATGCTTCCGCAGGCCGATGTCGCGATCTCATCGCTCGTGGCGCATCACCTGACGCCGGAGCAGAATATCGCACTTATCCGAAACGTCGGCCAGTCCTGCAGGCGGTTTCTGATTCTGGATTTGATCCGGCATCCGATGCCTCTCGTACTGTTTTCGATCTTTCTCTGCCCGTTTATCGGGCATGAAGCGGCTGCGGACGGCAGACAGTCTATTCGCCGGGCCTTCACACCGGAAGAATTCGCAGAACTGGTTCGCGAGGCCCTGAAGGGAACAGGTGCAACCTTTTCGACGGATGTATCGCCGCTGCTGTCGCGGCAGGTGATCGATATCCGCTACCGGGATTAGTGCAGCGAAGGCCGTCCGCCGCCGCCCAGCAGAGCGGTATCGACCTGGGCCAGAGTATGTGTCCCTTCATGCCCGCCCCAGGCGAATAAGATCGACACGACCGGAAACCCGCCCGCACGAAGAGTGATGCCTGTCGCGAAGCTGTGGGCCAGATGCTCGAACCCGAGGTCGCCGCGGGTGGCAGCCACTCTGCCTGTGTCCGCAAGGAACTTAAAACCTACCGGACCCCAGATGGAGTGCTCGAAGCTGCCTCGCAGAAGTAGCAGATTCGGCCCGCGAAAACGGTAATCGGCATAGCTCGCGAGGAATTGCTGGCCATTTATGTCGGAGCCGCCCAGCGTTGGCTGGAAGTAGAACGGAACAGTGTTGCCGGCGGATGTGTATGACTCGGTCAGCAGGAAGCGGATTCCGAAACTGCCCTGCCGGTTGGTGGATTTCGTGGGAGGCGGGCAGTCCGCACTGGTGGCATCCTGAGAGCAGGAGTCGGGGCCGTTAAAGGGGCGACGGGCTGGGGTGGTCGAAGTACTGTACAGAGGAAACTCGTGCGCAAGATCGAGCACAATACGCCGGAAAGACGACTTCGACCCCGGTGCTACATACTGTTGAAAAGTGAAGCTGTAATTCAGTTTCAGGTGATTCCGCAGGTATGAAGGGTCCATACGAATGCCCTGGCCAAATTGCCCGAACGCGGGTTGGTCGGCGAGCCCCGGCGCTGTTGCGTCGGTGTAGCGTTGCTCGATTGACGGGCCCGTTTTTTCGGAGTGATTGCCGCGCAGACTAACCACACGCGCGTTGGCTTCTCCAAACAGCGAGAGCGCGAGCGGCCGCCACACCGGCCAGAGGACACTCACCCCCGCAATCGTTTCCGTCATGCCGAAGAAGGTCTTGGCGGAGCGCGAACTTCCCTGCCCCAGCCCGTAATAGACCAGTTTGTTCAATGATTCGGATTGCACATACGTGCTGATCACGGGCGACTTCCGGGTGAGGTCAAGATCTGCATCGGGCGGCGGAGGGCCGGTGAGCACCTGGATCCGGTGGCCCGGAATCAACATGGAAGTCATGTAGACCCCGGCGCGCCAGGAGCCGTTGCCGGAGGCCACACCATCGGCGTTTAGGTTCAGTCGCCAGCGGCTGCCGCTTTCGCCGGGTTTCGCATCTTTCGGCGTACGGGGCCGTGTGTGATGTTCGTACACAAAAGCCGGACCAGCCGCGAAACCGTTACCGGGGGCGAGACTTCCGGCGGCGATATGGAGCGGGTGGTCGGTAAAGAGAAGAGTCGCGCAGGGCAGGACCTTGAACGCTCCGCAGCTTTCGGAAAAGCGGTGCCCCTCTCCTGCGAAGTTGGCACCCAGATCGCTTTGGTGCCCCGCACCATTGACGGTGCTCTGTGCGAAAGCCTTAGTGGAAAAGATAGCAAGGCCGAGAAGTCCCAGGGCTGCGTGCTTCATCGGGCAGTGCTTCATCGAGCAGCACCACCGGCCACCTTCGGATGAAGCAACGCGGTCACGCGCTCAATGTAATCGCCTGCGTCCCCTTCCGTTTTGATGGTGCTGATATCCACTCCGGTTTGCTGGTTGGGGGGAAGAGCACTTTCCGCTTCGTGCAGTTGCTGAATATGTTCCT
>JAUZEU010000826.1 GCA_030838885.1 Bryobacterales bacterium
GCATTCGCGGCTTCCTGGATGCCTATGACATCAATACCGGTAAGCGCCGCTGGCGTTTCAACACCATCCCGGGGCCGGGTGAGAAGGGCCACGAGACATGGCCTTCCAGCGGCCCCAACGCCGACGCGTGGAAACAGGGCGGCGGTCCCACCTGGGTTACCGGTTCTTTCGATCCCGAACTCAACATGATCATCTGGGGCGTTGGCAATCCCTCGCCCGACTGGAACTCCGATGTTCGTCCCGGAGACAACCTTTACACCGATTCGGCTATTGCGCTGGACGCAGACACCGGCCAGCTGAAATGGCATTTTCAGATGGTGCCCCACGATTCCAATGATTGGGACGCCGTACAGGTCCCCGTACTCGTCGATAGGGACTGGCAGGGCCGCCCGCGCAAACTTGTTTACTGGGCGCACCGCGGCGGCTTCTATTACGTCCTAGACCGCCAGACCGGCGAGTTCCTTCTTGGCAAGCCATTCGCAAAGCAGACCTGGGCCAAAGGCCTTGATGCGAAGGGCCGGCCGGACCGTCTCCCCAACTCGACTCCGACCGAAGAAGGCGCTGTCATCTGGCCCGGCGTGCAGGGCGCGACGAACTGGTACTCGCCGTCATACAACCCGCTCACCGGCTTCTTCTATTTGACCGCCTGGGAAAACAAAGGTTTCTATCTGAAAGGCGAGCCCAAGTACACGCCTGGCAATCGTTACGTGGGCAGCGTGCCCGATATCGACATGGCCGACGACCCCGGCTACGGGGCGATTCGAGCGCTCAACCCGAAGACGGGCGACCTGCAGTGGGAGCACAAAATGCAAACAAAGCCGTGGTCCGGCGTTCTGACTACCGGGGGCCATCTGCTTTTCGGCAGTAATGGCGGCTGGCTCAGCCGTGCGCGCGAAACCATGGAGGCTTACTTCTTCGCCCTAGATGCGGATAATGGAAAGGAACTCTGGCGCATCAATCTGGGCGGAACGATGTCGTCGAATCCAATCACGTATTCAGTTAATGGCAAACAGATGGTGACGATGGCGGCCGGTGGCGCGGTGTTCACGTTCTCGCTGCCATGAGAAGGACCTGAACTGTCTGGCCTCGCACTTGTCTCTGGTATTGGTACTGAATCGCTCTTCAGATTTAAGCCCCGATTGGCTATGTTAATAGGAGCGGTACTGGACGGGGATATTGTCGTTGACGAATCGCGCGCTGTGGCATGTGCTGGATGCAAACAGCATATGGATTAAAGAATTCTCCTCAGCTTTGAGCAGAGTTGTGCCTGCATTGGGCTGGGTGCGCGAGATGTCCTGGACCGGGATGTTCCGCAACCGCACGACGCGGGTACATGCGGTGGACCCGGCAGTTGATCTCTGTTACTTTCCCCTGCAGCGTGGTTATAGCAGCAGGCTTTTGCGACCGCTGCGCTTCGCCGAGGTGATAGCGGACCGGATGAGAGCCTGTGGAGCCTCCGACGCGAGGCACTCGCCACTTATCTGCACAACGCCGTACTATGCACCGGTTGCTCAACTCTGGCCTGGTCCGGTTGTTTACTATCTGACGGATTTGACCAGGGGGTATGAGGGCGCCAATGCGAGGCTGGTGGAACAGCTGGACCGGCAAATGTGCGACGCGGCTACGCTGGTATGCCCGAATTCGCGGCGAATTGCGGATTATCTGCGTGACGAGATCGGGTGCTCAGGTTCGAAGATTGTGATCGTGCCGAATGCGACCAGGCGAGGGAACGTATTCGAGGCGATGCCGCACGGGCCTGGCGGCCTGCCGGAGGATTTGTCGCGACTTAGCCGGCCGATAGCTGGTGTAATTGGCAATCTGGCTGCGAATCTTGATTGGGTCCTGATGCGGGATGTGATCGATTCGAATCCCGGTTTTTCGTGGGCGTTTATTGGTCCCACCCGAATGAGTATTCCCGACGAGCGGCAACGCAAGGCTCGTCAGGAGCTTATTTCGCGCGGCGGGAATGTTGTCTTCACCGGAGAGAAACCTTATGGTCAGCTGCGCGATTACGCGCGGTGTTTCGACGTCGCTATTCTTCCGTATCAACCTCGTTCAGAGCCGACGTACTCAGGCAGTTCGACGCGGTTTTATGAGCACCTTGCTGCCTGCAGACCCATGGTCTCTACCCGGGGGTTCGAAGAGTTACTGCATAAGGAACCGTTGGTGCGATTGGTTGACACCGCGGCGGAAACGAACGCGGCGCTGTCGGATCTGCGCGGGCAAGGTTTTTGCGATGGTTATGAAGAGTTGCGTTGGCATGCCAGTCAGGCGGGAACCTGGGAAGACCGGGCGCAAACTGTGGTTTCGGCGCTGGGTGAGAGATTGGAAACGGAGGATGGCATGCTTACTCAATCGGCTGAGATGGGGCTATAGAGACTGGGCCGTCCGTTCGCGTGTCCTATCGTTTTGGCCTGTTCCCGCGGCCATTCAGTTAAGGCTTTGATTTGGTTGCTGTAGAAGCAACGGCGATTGCGCAGGTAGCCAATTCTGCGGTGGCCAGCCTTACCGGTGGGGATGAGCCGGCAATCCGTTGCGAATAGGGCCGCCATTTCCGGAATGAGGCTCACGCCGAAACCGGAAGCTACCAGCGGGAAAAGGCTGGAGAACTGGTCACTTTCGAAGGTGGATTCGAATTGTGCCCGCGCTCGCGTGCAGGTGGCGAGAGCCTGCTCGCGGAAACAGTGACCTTCCTTGAGGAACAACAGTCGCCATTGCGGATCTCGCTGAGATCCACTGTTGTCGCGTTTGCCAGGTGGTGATTATCCGCGACGGCCGGGAGAATCTGTTCGCGGAATAATCGCTGCAGACAACGTCCGCATTCGCGACAGGAGGGCTGGCGACGGCGACATCCAGTTCACCGGCCTGGAGCCCTTCGACGAGACGGGTAGTGACGTGCTCTACGAGCCTGACCTCCAACTGGGGAAAGCGGGCGAGGAAGCCGACAATGCGAGGGGCCAGGAACCACGGCATGATGGTAGGGATTACGCGGATAGTGAGTTTGCCGCGAACTCCCTCCTCCAGCGAAGCCAAAGACAACTGCGCTTCTTCGACGCCACGCAGAATCTATTGCGCGCGCGGCAGAAAGTCCTCACCAAAATGAGTGAGCCGCACGCTTCGGCTGAGGCGCTCCAGAAGGGGAACTCCTAATTCCGTTTCCAGTTTGTGGATCTGGTGGGACAGTGTGGGCTGCGCGAGACCCTCTTCGGTGGCTGCCCGCGTGAAGCTTTTGGCGCGCGCCACGGCGACGAATGTATTCGTGCGCTTTTCGACCGTGATTCACAGTTCGGGCTCGTCGGAGATCGCGCGCGACCTGCGCGGCTTCGCTACGAAGTTCTACACGGAAGACGGCAATTACGACATTGTGGGTAACAATCTGCCGGTATTCTTCATTCGCGATGCGCTGAAGTTTCCGGACGTGGTGCATTCGCTGAAGCCAACACCGGTGACGAACCGGCAGGATCCGAACCGCTTCTTTGACCTTTTCTCTGATCAGCCGGAATCCACTCACATGCTGACGCCGGTTTACTCCGATATGGGGACCCCGGCGAACTACCGGCAGATGGATGGGTCAGGCGTGCACGCGTTCAAGTGTTAAGCGCCGAGGACACGAAGAAAGTGGTGGGTGAGGAATGGGGCAACGCTACGGCCGACCTCTACGCGGAAATCGGCAAGGGAAACTTTCCGTCATGGGAACTCTATGTTCAGATGCTTGCGCCGGAGGATCTGAATAAGTGCGCTTTCAATCCGCTGGACGCCACCAAGATCTGGCCGGAGAAAATCGCGCCGCCGATGAAAATTGGAAAAATGACGCTGAACCGGCTGCCGGATAACTCTTTCGAGACCACCGAGCAGGCGGTTTTTTTCCAGATACCTGATGTTTGGAATTGAGCCTTCAGAAGACCGGTTGTTGCAGGGCAGACTGTTTTCATATCTCGACACGCAACGGCACAGGATCGGGCCGAACTTCCAGCAGCTTGCGGTGAACAAGCCCCAGGAGCGGGGCGAGCAACTACAACCAGGGCGGCGCTACGAATATGCGCGGCGCGAAGTCGGATACGAATTATCAGCCCAGCAGCGCGGACGGTCCTACGCTCGAGGATAGCCGGAGGACCGGTATTCCAACACGAAGCTCGCGGGAACTACGGTTCAGAAGCAGATCGGCAAGCTGGATAACTTCGCGCAGGCGGGAGAACAGTATCTTGCCTTCAGCGACACAGATAAAGCTCATTTGATCGCGAATCTGGCCGGAGACCTGGGCCAAGTCAAGAGCAAGGCTATTCAGACGACCATGGTGAGTTTCTTCTATTCGGCCAATGCGGATTACGGCACTCGTCTGGCGAAGGCGCTTGGACTTCCCCTCGATAGCGTAATTGCGGCCGCGAAGGCCCGCTAAGTAAATTACCCCGCCGAGCTTAGATCATTTTGGCCGGCGGGGCTTTCAGGATCAGCCGGGAGCACAACGTGAAAGTACTATTTATTACACTTGCAATATTATTTGCTCTGCTAAGACTTCCTGTACTGCAGGCAGGGGAAAAAGATGTCTTCGAAGCGACGCGTACTAACAGCGTAGCCGAAGCGAAGCAACTGATTCTGGATCACACGGACATCAGTAAACCCGGTCCGGATGGATTTACTCCGCTGATCCTGGCTGCTTATAACGGGAATGCGGAGATGGTGGAGTTACTGCTGGAAAATCACGCGGATGTTCATACGGGCAGCCGGAAGGGTAATGCGCTGATGGCAGCTTCCTTTCGGGGCTACACGGCAATTGCAGAGAAACTCATCAAGGCGGGCGCGCGCGTGAACGATGCGAATGTGGCAGGTGGGACGGCTTTGATGTATGCGGCACTGTCCGGAAGGACGGATGTGATTCGGCTGTTGATCCGGAGCGGGGCGCAGGCTGGCCCACGCGACCGGCGCGGGCTGGATGCGGCCACCCTTGCGGAGCGACAGGGAAATCAGGAACTGGCGGATATGATCCGGAGTTCTGTTAAAGGGAGATAACCGGCTATATCGCAGGCAGTTGGCAAGGTGATCTGATTCTGCCGGCGATTTCACCAGGACGACCTGGTTACAACGAAACCGGGAACCCCCGCCTTCCCATAACTGAGGCGAATGACGGATGCCCCGGCACTCTCCGTGAGTGACTTATGCTGATTTTTTTGGGCGGCCCCTTTTAGCTGCAGGAGCGGCGCGCTTGGCGGCCCAGCGCTTCTTCATCGCGGCGGAAAGCCGCTCACGACCTTCAGCCGTCACGCGTGCTTTCGGCATCGCACCCGGTGTCTCAGCACTATTCTCAAAGCCAAGACCCTCGACGGCACGCAGGGCTGTAAGTGCCATCTCAATCGCATTCTTCTGATGCTCCAGGCTGGAGATAATTCCTTTTAAGCCGCCTGGCATTTCCGGGGCCCTGGCTGGCGGGTTACTCGCCTGAGCGGGTTCAGAATTGCCTCTGTTCTTCTTCCAGCCTGGATACTGCTTCGGGTGCGACCCGCGGATATGAGAAGCGAGACCGGTCCCCCGGGAGGAAGTCTTCTCGCAAAACGGACACTGCAGTTCCTGATTAGCCATTACGTTTGTATGCTAGCAGGCTGCCTGCAGCTGCCGCACTGACCCAACATTGTTAACCTTTCGTGATGGTTCGCATTCTGATCTTAGGGCTGATGGGAATTGCTGTGTGCTTTGTTGCCATGCCGTTCGTAATTACATCGCAGGCCCTTGACGAGCACGGTATCACCATCCCTGCGCGCATTTATCACAAAAGCGAATACATCAAGGTCACTTACTCGGGATGGGAGCGCTTGCGCGACGCCACGATCGAGTACACGGTACCTGAGAGCGGAGGCGTCTCTTTCTTCGACATCTATCCGAATGAGCAACAGTACGATTCGATTCACGTCCAACAGGCGGTGGAAGTCCGGTATCTGCTCCACCGTGATGTTCCGAACGTGCCGATGGCGGGATTTCTGTGGGAAGTTCACGCTCTTCCCGTTGTTCGGCTGACCGGTACTCAAAACACATCGAAATTCAAAAGTCTGCTAACTCCCGGCGTGGCGCTGGCAGGTGAAGTCCTGGGTGCGCTGGCGGCGCTCTTTATTGTTTGGCGTATCACCCGATGGCGTCTGTTCGCCTGGGCAACCGGGACTGGAGTGGCGTTGGGTGTGGGTCTTCTGGTTTGGCAGGAGTTTCCTCGCCGCACCCAGGCACCTTCGATGGGCGTGCGCCGCGGGTCTGCGCATGTGAAGAGCCTTCACCGCATCAATAAGATACTCGACGGAAGACGTACGCGTGGCATTGAGGCCGATCAGCCGGTGGACGTAGTGGGCCTGGAGTTTGTTCCCGAGGGAAGGACTGAAGCGGTTGTCGCGGTTGACCTGATTGATCGCGGGTCTGTGCCTGGATTGAAAGAGCAGGCGACGGTCGCAATTCAATACGAGGCCGGTTATCCGCGAAGGGCGTATATTGATGGCGCCAGGCGGACATTTCCAGAGAAAAATTTTTCAGGCGCTTTACTGCAAGGTGTGCTTTCGTTGGCTGTGCTGATTGGGGCGATCGCACTGGCGCAGGGGATTGGCAAGGCGTTCAAGCGCCTGGCGCGTTGAGGAACGGGCAGGTCACGCCTGACGCAGAAAGCTTTCCAGCGTCCAGGAGGTGCTGGGTAAGGACGAATCATGCCGAAGGATGTAGAGGTTTCCGTCATCGGCGCGCAGTTTGAAAAATGTCGAGTCAGATCCAAACCAGCGGTCGAGAACTTCTTCGACGCGGTATTCCGTGGCTCCCAAGCTGAATGCAGCGGGCGGGCTGTCGGCCTGGCATGCATCGCGATGTACGTTGACCAGCATCGTCATGCCTTCTGTGCCGAAAGACCGTGTGCCGGCTCGGGACCGCGTGAGAGAAAGGCGAGGGCGGCGAGCAGCATGAATCCAACGCCCAGTGCACACACGCCGGCCCACTGCCATCTTGACCAACTCCACGTGGCCAGGAGCGAGCCGAGCGAGCCGCCTCCGAAGTAGGAAATCATGTAGACCGTGTTGACCCGGTTGCGAGCTTCGGGACGAAGCGCAAGGACGCGGCTTTGGTTGGCGACCTGTGCAGCCTGCACGCCCATATCCAGCAGCACAACGCCCACGATCAAACCCCAAAGCCAGAACGCGAACACGGAGAAAACAAGATATGCAGAAAGCACCAGGCCGAGCGCGATGGAGATGACGAAACGCGGGCTGTACCGGTCTGAGAGCCGGCCGGAGATTCCCGCGACGGATGCGCCAGCGGCTCCAACCAGTCCGAAAAGGCCGGCGGCCTGCGCGCCGTAGTGATAAGGCGGGGTCTGAAGGAGAAATACCAGCGTGGTCCAGAAAGCGCTGAACGCAGCGAAGAACATCGCTGCCACGAAGCACACCTGACGCAATTTCGGAAGTTCCACGACGAGGCTCCAGATGGAGTGCATCAGTCCGGCGTAACTGATCTTAGAGTGAGAAGGCAGGTCTGGCAGTCTCAGCCTCAACACCGTTGAGAACACGACTGCCGCGGCTGCGGCCAGCCAGTACACAGCGCGCCAGCCGAAGTGTTCGGAGATGAGGCCGCTCACGGTGCGGGCGAGCAGCACGCCCAAAAGAACGCCAGTGAGAATGGCGCCGACCGTGCGGCCTTGCTCTTCAGGAGAGGCGAGGTCGGTTGCGAGGCGAATGAGTATCTGCGCAATGACCGTGGTTACTCCGACCAGGAAGCTGGCCGCAATCATCCAGCCAAGGCTGGGCGCGAGGGCAGTGGCAACAAGCGCAACTGCCACGGCGGCGAACAGAAACACGACGAGAGTACGGCGATTGATGAAGTCGCCGAGGGGAACGAATAACGGCATGCCAAAGGCATACCCGATTTGTGTGGCGGTGGCGACCAGACCGACCTGGCGGGGAGCGGCGTGGAAGGTACGGCCGATATCAGCGAGGATGGGCTGGTTGTAGTAGATGTTCGCGACTGCGACGCCGGATGCAATCGCGAGGATCCAGCGCAGGTCGGATGTGAGGGTGGGGCGCGGCTTAGAAGTGGTCGTCATGCTGGCAGGCGGCGCTTTGAAGAGACGAATAGATCAATAGAGGTTGCAACGTGTGTTCCTTTGGAATCGAAATCACAATGGCACGGAGTACACGCCTTTGCTTACCCGTCGGCCGGGGTCCGGGTTGTAAGCTTTTTCCATGCTTGCCGCGGTGCTGCTGA
>JAUZEU010000001.1 GCA_030838885.1 Bryobacterales bacterium
AATCGACCGGTACTGTAGGATCACATACAACTCCGTACGCCGGTGAACCATGGAATACTTTATTGTTTCTGCACTAATGCGTCGAACGGGTCGACCCCAAATCGACATAGGGCTGGAAATAAAATCAGGTCATGTTTGTCGGAGACGCGACGGGATGGATTTGTGTTCCGGTTTCGCAGGACTGCGGCGGATCAACTACCCGGATTGGCGGGTCATTTCAATCCCGTTTCGTCAGGTGCCATCCCGGCAAAGTACCTGGCGCGGCTTCTCAACCCAGGAAGCGCGCCAAATAAGGCGAGGTGCGGCTTTCGGCCGCCCTCGATACGTCCATAGGTGTGCCGGAGGCAACAACCCGGCCACCCTCCTCACCCGCGCCCGGACCGATATCTATCATCCAGTCGCTACCCGCTACCGCCCGCATGTCGTGCTCCACCACGATGACCGTGTTGCCTGACCCAACCAGCCCGTCCAGTTGCGTGACGAGCCTCTCGACGTTCGCCGGGTGAAGTCCTGTGGTCGGCTCATCGAGTACATAAAGCGTGTTTCCGTGCTGTACCCGTTGCAGCTCCGTCGCAAGCTTAATCCGCTGCGCTTCGCCACCCGACAACTCCGTCGCCGCTTGGCCGGGCCGCAGGTAGCCCAGTCCAACCTGGCGCAGAACATCGATAGAATGAACAAGTGGCGGTTCGTCCGCAAAGAACTCCCAGGCAGCGTCCACTGTCATTCCGAGGACATCGGCGATTCTTGTTCCGGTATTTGACCTCCAGCGTTTTCGGGTTGTAACGAGCGCCGTGACACGCCGGGCAGGGTGAATAAACGCGGGGAAGAAAGAGCAGCTCCACCATAACAAAGCCTTCCCCCAGGCAGGTTTCGCAGCGCCCCTTCGCGACATTGAATGAGAAACGCCCTGCATCATATTTCCGGGCACGGGCCGCTGGAGTCGCCGCGAAGAGCCGGCGAACGTGATCGAACAGTCCCGTATAGGTAGCCAGATTAGACCGCGGCGTACGTCCGATCGCCTTCTGGTCAACCTGCACGAGGCGCCTAATCGCTTCCGCCCCCTCCGGGATCTGGCCGCCCGTGGTAAGCACTGGAGTTCTTTCCAGTTCTTCGACTTCATCCTCCGGAGCGACCTGATGTCCGAGCCGTTCCGCGAGCAGTTCCACCAGGAGTTGGATCACCAGAGTCGACTTACCGGAACCGGAAACACCGGTGACGCTGGTAAATACCCCCAATGGAAAAGCGACATCCAGGTTGTGCAGATTGTTGCGCGTCGCACCAGCCAGACGAAGCCAGCCCTTGGGCGTGCGGGGTGTCCGGCTGGGCGTCCGGTGTAGAGGCGCTTGCGCTCTGAAAAGATAACGGCGCGTTTGAGATTCCTCTGCCTGCCTGAGCCCTTCCGGGGGACCGCTGTAGAGCACGTGGCCACCCTGCTGGCCTGCAGCCGTCCCCACATCGACAATCCAGTCGGCAGGGCGGATTACGTCAA
This sequence comes from Bryobacterales bacterium, assembly GCA_030838885.1. GTDB lineage: Bacteria > Acidobacteriota > Terriglobia > Bryobacterales > Bryobacteraceae > BOG-234. The sequence goes on from JAUZEU010000001.1 coordinate 1,490, forward strand.
GCTCATGTTCCACCACAAACAGCGAATTCCTGGAGCTCTTTAATTGATCGAGCGCTGCCAGGAGCGCCTCTGTGTCTGCGGGATGGAGCCCTGCGGGACGGCTCATCCAGCACGTAAACCACTCCGAACAGATTGGAGCGTACCTGAGTGGCAAGTCGCAGACGCTGGAGCTCACCTGATGAAAGGGTGGGTGTGCCTCGATCCAGTGACAGATAGCCGAGCCCGAGGTCGGGCATTACAGTGATTCGCGCATTCATATCCGCGGTAATCCGCTGGACGACCGTCGCCTTCTCCGGATGGTGTGCCGTCATCGCGGCTGCGGTTCCTTTTGCATAAGGACGCAGGATGCCTGCCAATCGGCTCAGCGGGAAACCCGAGATCTCAGCGATGTCAAACCCGGCAAACTTCACGGACAGTGCCTCGCGACGAAGCCGTTTACCATGGCAGAGCGGACATTCGCTGCTGACCATGTACTGCGACACGCGCCTTTTCATCAACGGGCCTTGCGTATTGGCAAAGGTGTGCAGCACGTTACGTCTGGCGCTCGAAAAAATGCCGTGGTAACCAGGCTCCATCTTGCGCTCCAGCGCGCGCCGCACCTCTTGTGCATTAAACCCCGGATATACCGGAACCACCGGCTGTTCCTCGGTGAAGAGAATCCAGTTCCGGTCTTTAGCTGGTAGCTCCCGCCACGGAGGATCGACGTCATAGCCAAGGGTGACAAGAATCTCGCGCAGGTTCTGACCATGCCAGGCGGTCGGCCACGCGGCGACACCCCGCTCACGAATCGTGAGGGAATCGTCAGGCACCATCGAACGTTCGGTTACGTCGTAGACGCGACCGAGCCCATGGCAACGGGGACACGCCCCTTCAGGTGTATTCGGCGAAAACGATTCAGCGTAAAGAAGCGGCTGGTTACGCGGATAATCACGGGCGCGCGAATACAGCATTCGCAGCAGATTGGAAAGCGTCGTGACGCTGCCAACAGACGAGCGGGTGGTGGGCGAACCCCGCTGCTGCTGCAGTGCCACCGCCGGGGTAAGCCGTCAATCATATCGACTTCAGGGACACCCAGCCGATGAAAAACCGCCTCGCACACGGAGAGACGGATTCGAGATACCGCCGTTGCGCCTCCGCGCAGAGAGTTCCGAACGCCAAAGACGACTTTCCGGAGCCGGACACGCCTGTGAAGACAATAAGGGCGTTCCGCGGGATGTCCCAGATCTACGTTCTTGAGATTGTGTTCACGCGCTCCGCGCACGCGAACGAGTCCGATCGAAGCCCTGTCCGGGCGATCGGCGGAAAGAGGATAATCGACAACGTCTTCCTTCATTCAGGAACTCGCCGGCCGGTCGGGCATCTCCGCTTCCGACGGGAGTTTTCAGCAGTCGGACTGCCGAACCGGCATGTTCTTTCATGGCGCGGACTTCGGATCATGTCGAATCGATAGCATGTTACGAAGGAGAGTGTGATCCCGCGGGCCGGCGATTCAGGGCGAGCAAAGCTCTCGGAAGGGGTTCGTTTCAGTCAGAAACAGGATCAAACGATGACTGGACTCCCGACACCCAGGTCCGGCGTACACAAAATGAACCGGCCACTTTTCCAGGTGCCGGAAATCATCAGCGCGCACGGTGACAGCTTCGTCGAAAGGCACGGTAGCACTCAGCGGACATCTGGGATCGCTGTCGCCAGAGCGGTGATGAAGGCACTTCGTTCAACACCTGATAGTCGCCGGTTCCCCCGATCTGGGCTTTCACTGGCCTTTACTACTGCTATAGTTAACCTGCTATGTCACATAAGCTGGCCTTGATTCTGGTGACGTTTGCGCTCGTGTTGCCAGCCGACGCCCAACTCGACAAGATTCTCGGAGGTCTCGGTGACCGCGGGAATCAGAGCGACTCAAAAACCGCCTCCGGGCTGAAAGAGGCCCTCCGGATCGGGACCGACCACGCGGTTGACTTCACTGGAAGAACAGACGGATTCCTGAAAAATGAAGCCATCAGGATCCTCATGCCTGAGAAACTCCGAGGACCGGAGAAAGCACTTCGTCTGGCAGGGATGGGACCGAAGCTTGATGAATTTGAACTAAGCATGAACCGCGCTGCCGAACAGGCCACCCCGGCTGCCCGTGGCATTTTTAAGGATTCGTTGATGCAGATGACCTTTGATGACGCCCGGAAAATCCTGACTGGCGGGGACACGTCAGCCACGCAGTACTTCAAGGGAAAAACCTCCGAAAAACTTGCGACGACATTTCGACCCACAGTGGAATCAACGATGGCCGGCACCGGCGTCGTCGCGCAATATAAGCAACTTGTTGGCGGAATCCCATCATTGCCTTTTGGTCGAAGCTCCGGTTTCGATATCACAGACTATGTGGTTAGCAAGACATTAGACGGTTTGTTCTACATGCTCGGTCAGGAAGAAAAAAAAATCCGCGCCAATCCGGCCGCGCAAATCACGCCGCTGCTCAAAGAAGTTTTTGGCAAGCATTAACAGCTCAGAACCGCGGTTCGGTTACCCAACTGTTTTCGCGAAATCTTAGGACAGAAATCGTGGGACCAGCCAGTTCCCGACCGCCTCCGGGTCCGTGACCGCGGGCTCCGGTCGCTTCAGATCCTGCGCGCGGTGGTGTACAAGGTCGAAAAACAGGGTCCAATGCCGGGCAGTGCTTGCCAGCTCCCATGCCTGTGTGAGACGGTGCCGCTGCGTAATCGACCACTCTGATCCAAACCGGAGCGCTGTCGCACGTTCGGTCTTTGCACTCGGGAGTCGCTCTCGGCGACAACCCCGGGGGCGTGCTCGTGCGGAATTTCCGTTACTCGAACAGAATGAAGTTGCCGTGCTGGTCGGTAACTCCGGCAGCACCCTTTCCCGCACTCGGAACCGACTCCACTGCACCCTGCGCATTGTACAGTTGCCAGCTGAGTTCACCGTCCCGCTTCCACTCAATCAGCGTGGCAGGATTGGTATTCTGGCAGAGATTCGTATACCCTTCCTTGCAGTTGCGACAGCGGCCGCAGGCAATGTTGAATGGCACCGACACGAGATCCCCGACTTTGATGTGCTCCACGTCGGAGCCTGCCTCGACAACCTCTCCGGTGTTCTCGTCGCCCAGCACGGTCCCGCTGGGCGCAGTCGTGCGGCCGCGGATCTCAGCCGGAGCCATGTAGCACTCGGGGATGAGATAGCAGCGCAGCAGATCGCTGAGCGTACCGGCGTCGATGCTGTCGTTCTTCCGTTTAGCGGCGGAGATCGCTTTCAGCATGGCCGGGTGCGCCACCTTTACCTGCCGGGCGTGCGGGAGCAGGTGATCATAGACCCAGCCGGTAAACAGGGTGGCTTCCATGGCTGCGGTCCAGGGTCCTGTGCGTCCTGCCATCCAGCGGTCCAGGGCCTGCCTTGTAGCCGGTATTCTGCCTTCACCGGTAACGGTTCCGTCA
>JAUZEU010000008.1 GCA_030838885.1 Bryobacterales bacterium
GGCCTGATCGCACTGCTTGATCCGGTGGTGAGCAAGCCAACGTGGACGTCGCTGGTGTTTGATCACGCGGGCCTCGGCGAGGCAATGAAGCACTTATTCGAAGACAGATGGCAGCGCGCCACCGGACTCGGCAATTAGACTCGCTCGTTTACCGGCGCTCGTCCACTTTTTCGCGGAGCCTCTGGGTGAGAATCTCACGTACTGCGTAAATGCGCCGGTTCTGCGATTCGAAGTAGGTTCGCATCACCAGTTCGCCGATTAGCCCGGTACTGAACATCATCAGACCGGCCAGCAGCAACAGCGCGCCGGCGATCATCATCGGCCCGTGCTCCTGAATAATGTCCAGCCGCCAGAAGAGCTTCACGAACAGGCAGTAGCCGAGCATCAGCGAACCCGCAGCCGTTCCGGCCAGACCAATAGCGCCGAAAAAATGCATCGGGCGCGTGAAGTACTTCAGCAGAAAGCGGATAGTCAGAATGTCGAACAAGACCCGGAATGTCCGGCTCAGGCCATAATGCGACTCTCCCGACTCACGCGGCGTGTTCTGAATGGGCACCTCAGCCACGCGTGCGCCATAAAAGCTGGCGAGCGCGGGGATAAACCGGTGCAGTTCGCCATAGAGGTGAACGTCTTTCAGCACCTCGGCGCGATATGCCTTGAACGTCGTGCCGAAGTCGCGCAGATCGATCCCGGAAGCTTTGGACATCATCCAGTTAGCGATGCGCGAAGGAATCTTTCGTGTAAGCGCGTTGTCGACCCGCTCCTTGCGCCAGCCGCTCGCAATATCGAAACCTTCGTCAAGTTTGGCCAGCAGCGCAGGAATGTCTTCAGGCGCGTGTTGTAAATCGCCGTCCATCGCGATAATAATCTTGCCCCGAGCCTCATGGAAGCCGGCGGAGATCGCGGCGGTTTGCCCAAAATTACGGCGAAGGCGGATGATTTTCAGGTGCTGATCGGTCTGAACAAGATTCGAGAGCAACTCAAAGCTGCGATCGTTTGAAGCGTCGTCGATGAAGATAATTTCGTAAGGCTGGTGAACCGAGACCAGTACGTTCGTCAGACGGTCGTACAGGGGCAAAATCGAGTGTTCTTCGTTATGAATCGGTACGACGATCGACAACATTATGTTTATCTCTAACATTCTAGCGCTAAATTTCGGAGGCGCGACACCGGTAAGCGGGTTTCAGCTATGTTGGGCATAAAGGTATGTTGAGGGAAGGAATGTCAAAAAGTGGATAGCCGAACACCCTTCCGGGTCACAACGGCGGCGGGGGCCTATGAGACTATCCGTCCACTGCCCGTAAGCCTGCTGCTGGAAAACGTGCGGAGCCTCTATAACGTCGGTTCGTTCTTCAGAACGGGGGATGGCGCGGGAATCGAAAAGCTCTACCTGACGGGTTTTACCGGATATCCGCCGCAAAATATGATCTCGAAGACGGCGCTTGGAGCGGAGGAGACTCTGCCCTGGGAGCATTATGGCGACGCGGTTCCTGCCATCGAAAGGCTGCGGTCCGCCAACTACGAGATTGCAGCAATTGAGACCAGTGTTCACGCGGTAGACCTGTTCGACTGGCAGCCGCGCTTTCCGGTTTGCCTGCTGTTTGGCCACGAGACGGATGGCCTCACGCCGCAGGTGGCCGCGCTGGCCGACACCCATGTTCGGATTCCGATGCTTGGCATGAAGCATTCGCTCAATGTCGCGACAGCCGGTGGAATAGTCCTCTATGAATTATTGAGGAAGTACCGGGCTTTGCGAAAGGCGTAGATGCTAACCAGCCCAAGCGCCACGAGTGCTGAGAGCACTCGGCAAACCCAGGCTTCCGTAGTCACCCCATACGCCAGTTCCACCGTACAGTTCCCTTCGCAACCTGGCTCCGCCACCATTAACCCGATGCCATCTCCGTGTACCGGAACCGTCCGTCCCGCCACTGTTGCGGTCCATCCCGGAACGTAATTCACCTGGACAGACAGGACTTGGCTGCGCTTCATCGCAGCCCGAACCGAAAAATGTGTGTTGCCGTTCCAGCGCATTTCGGCAAGGGGAAGCTGCGGATCATCGAGAGCTGTCACATACGCCCGCACAGGTTCCAGATCGAAGCCGTGGATCGGCTGCCGAACCGACACAGCCTCTCTCGGGATCACGTGCGCGAGTGACCTCGAACGCTGGGGCACAGCGAATATCGTGTCATCCTCCTCATGCCACAACACGGGAAGCACGCCATCGAACTTTTCAGGGTGAACGACGGCGTGGTAATGTTCGCGCGAGTTCTTCCCGGCAACCGTCACCGTCTGAACCCCGAAAGCCTTGAGCCAGAAGATCGAGCAGTCGGCTCTCTCGTCCGGGCCCACTCCTGTGTAAATCGTGTAGATAGCAACAAGGTCCATCCAGTTTGGAGCGGTGGGCTCGTGGCCGCCGCCCAGTTGTGGATTGTTCGAAATAACATTGTTCAGAAACTGAACGTCACCCGAGAGCATCGCCCGCTTGCCCGGCATATTGCGATCCAGCCAGTGAACAATTTTGTATTGGATCGTCTGCGTGATCTCAACCGGTTGAATCAGACGCCGGGCAGAATGCCGGAAACTCTTCGTCTGGCGAATACTCAACAGCAGGACACTAATCACCAGCGCAATCCGCCAGGACCGGTTCAGATTTTTGATTGCCCAAGCGAAAAGACACCCGGCCACCAGGCAGACCGCCATTTCCATCTCGAGCTGATAACGATTGCCCTGGGGAACGAGGGTGATGCCCAGGAGAAAGTAGGCGACAGGAAAAGCGCACATCCACGGTGCGAACAGAATGCTGAAGCGTTCCAACGGCCGCCAGCCGCGCGAAGTCCACCAGAGCGCGCCGAACACAGATATGACCAGCGCCACCGAGAGCATGGTTACTGAGCCTCCGCTGAAGGCGCCGTGGGCGGTCCACTGATCACCACCGATATGCGCGATCAGCGACGGGGGCAGCCACGGGCTGATAAGAGAGTACGCTGCGAGTCCGGTCAAGGCCAATATCGGCAAGCCCCGCCTGAGTGCGAGAGCGATACAAATTCCCCCAATCGCAAGATCGACCGCACCGAACGCGTTGGTAAGAACAACCGCCCCGCAGGAAAGTACTGCGGCAACGAGATTTGCACCGCTTCGCCGCAACATCGCACGCCTCAAAAACAGCAGAGCCAGCGGAAGCAGGGTCAAAGCGAGGTTATGGGGATCCTCGGCATAGTGAATCAGGTTGTAGAATCGCAGTGGAACCCATGCGCCGTTCGCGGTTCCGTCGCCACTCACCCGCAAAATCGGAATCGCGAGTTCCGCCACCGATGTCAAGCTGTACGCCAGGCCGGCCCCGAAACCCGCTGCCAGCGACTCGGACCACTCCCACGCAAACCAAAACAGAGTAACCGGCCCCAGGCAGTACGTCAGAGCGAGAACGAAGTGGAAGGCCCGTTCGACACTCCAGCCCGACACCCATCCTGCAGCTGCGGCCAGAACCGGGAGCAGCGGCTGATACGCATTTTCAATCGGCACCCCGCAATTGAACAGCGGCAACCAGCGCTGATCGGTAAAGTTCTCGCGAAAGAACCGGCTGAGAGCGACAAAAACCCCTTCGTTCGAATCCAGATTCGCGATGAACTCAATCGAGAACAGTTCCCGGCAGATATACACGTTCAACAGCAGAAGCGCAACGCACGCTGCCAGAGGCCGCCAGTTTTCGCGAACTTTCGCAGGGAGCCCTGGCAGCAGATTCATCGGCTTACCTATTATCCAATTGGCACCTGGTAGAATGGGCGCGAAGCATCCGGCAGCGTTTGCCATGCAAAACTTTACGTGTATACAGGTTGCGGTTGCCCGTCGGTTTAACAGATGATTTCCACACAACCTTTAGTGACCGGATACGTCACTATTAGAGTGGCTGGCAATAGCGGGGAGTAAGGTAGGTGGGTAAGGTGGGTCGGTAAACATGTTCGAACTGCTGTTCAAATATCCGCCAAACATCTTTGCCCGGGGCAAACTGGTCTTACTCTCGCCTTGGCCCCTTTGGGCGCTGTTCCTTGTGCTGGCCCTCGCTGCCGCCGGTCTCTTCTGGCATATGCGCCAACGCGGATCGGCCGTATCCTCTCTGCGATCTACCTTCATTTGGCTCGCGCAAACGATGCTTTTGGCTCTGCTACTCTTCATGCTTTGGCACCCCGCCATCAGCGTGGCGCGACTGCGGCCCCAGCAAAACGTAGTTGCTGTGCTGGTCGATCACTCGCGCAGCATGGGCATCGCTGATGATGGCAAGCAGCGCCTCCAGAGCGCGGAAGATTTGCTGAACAGCGACCTGCTTCCGGAACTCAAAAAGAAGTTTCAGATCCGAACGTACGAATTCGGACACGATGCGGTGCGTGTCGATCAGGCGAAGAATCTCAAGGCTGATGACAACGCGACTCGTATCGGGGACAGCCTGAAACACATCGCGGCCGAAGCCGGTACGATGCCACTGGGCGCAATCGTGCTCCTCACGGACGGCGGAGACAACACGGGTGGAGTGGATCGTGAAACCATCGCGCAGCTGAAGCAGCTTCGTGTTCCCGTCCATACGGTCGGCTTCGGGCCCGATCACTACGCCAAAGATATTGAACTCGTAGACGTGGCTATTCCGGCCCGCGCCCTCGCAAATTCACGGCTGAATGCCCGCGTGGCGTTCCGGCAGCACGGCTACTCCGGCGAAAAAGTGAAGCTGATCGTTCGCGAAAACGGCCGCCCCATCTCGCAGCAGGAAATCACGCTGAAGCCTGACGTGGAGCAAAGCGAAACCGTGCAGTTCAATTCCGGAGCGGCCGGCGCTCACAGTTTCACTATCGGCATCGATCCGGTCGCAGGCGAAGAAAGCAACCAGAACAACGCGATGGTGCGGCTGGTGAACGTCACCCAGAAAAAGATGCGCATCCTCTATGTCGAAGGAGAGCCGCGCTGGGAGTATAAGTTCATTCGGCGAGCCATGGAAGACGATCAAAGTATCGATCTCACCAGCGTCGTTCGCACCACCCAGAACAAGACCTACCAGCAGGGCGGCACTCAGGGCGAACTGGTGGACGGGTTCCCGCCGAAGATCGAAGGCCTCTTCGCGTTCGACGGCCTGATCATCGGAAGCGTCGAAGCGAATTACTTCTCCACCGTCCAGCAAAACATGATCCGCGACTTCGCGGACCGCCGCGGAGGCGGAGTGCTCTTTCTGGCCGGACGCTTCGCTCTCAACGAGGGCGGGTACGCGAACACGCCGATTGCGGAAATGATGCCCGTCCGGCTGCCGGCCGAGAAGACCTGGTCCCGCAATTTCGCAGATACGTATCTGACTGATGCCGGGCGTGAAAGCCCCGTTTGCCGGATCGAAGAAGGCCGCGAATCCAGCATCGCGCGCTGGAAGAAAATGCCCCAGATCGCCAACTACGCGGTTATGGGAACTCCCAAGCCGGGCGCGGTTGTCCTCATGAATGTGCAGGAACAGGGTCATCGGCCTTCGCCCCTGCTGACCGTACAGAACTACGGGCACGGCAGAACTGCAGTCCTGGCCACAGCAGGCACCTGGCGCTGGAAAATGCTTCAGGATCATACCGACAAAACACATGCCATCTTCTGGCAACAGCTGCTCCGCTGGCTGGTAACCGAAACGCCGGGACAGGTATCAGCGTCTACACCACATCTGGTGTTGTCGGACGATACGCGTGTTCCTCTGCGGGCAGTGGTGGCCGACAAGACTTACCAGCCGGTCCCGGGGGCTACCGTTGCGGCCACCATAACCCGGCCCGATGGCGCGACCAGCGTTCTTGAACTGAAGCCCGATCCGCTGGAGCCCGGCACCTATACGGGCGAGTACACAGCGGACAAGGCCGGCGCTTACGTGGCTGAGATCGCCGCCCGGCAGAGCGCCACGCAAAAGGACGCGAAAGACACCGGAGAGCTGGGTCGCGATACTCTGACCTTCCGCCGCGAAAACGGGGTGGCTGAAAACTTCGGAACTGCGCAGAACAAAGATCTGCTGCAAAAACTGGCGAGCGACACGAACGGGAACTACTACACAGCCGCCAAATCAAAGCGGCTGCCCCAGGAGATTGCGGTTTCTGAAGCAGGCATTACCGCGCATGACAATCTGGATATCTGGGACATGCCAATCCTGTTCTTACTGGCGATTTTGATTCGCGGCGGAGAATGGCTGCTGCGCCGAAAGTGGGGAGTAGTGTGAAGCGGATATTCCTGGCCTCTGCGGCCTGCGCGATGATCTCGGCCATCCAGGCGACCCCTGCGTTTGCCACCACATACTTCCTGACGGTAGCCGGACTTGGCGGGGAGGCGGACTACGAAACACGCTTCAACCTGCTCGCGAACGATACAGATAAGATCCTCCGCGGCAGTGGCGGCACGGAACGAGTCATCGAAACCCTGAAAGGCCCCGACGCAACCAGGGCAAAGCTCATGGCGTCCCTCACCAAAATCGCTGCCGACGCAAAGGCGCAGGACGTTTTAGTCCTCATGATGATCGGCCATGGAACTTTCGATGGCGCGGAATATAAGTTCAACCTGCCTGGTCCCGATATCTCAGGCACTGAACTGGCTGCGGCACTGAACAAAATCTCCGCCAGCCGCCAGTTGATCGTGGATATGACCAGCGCCAGCGGCGGCGCCACAGCAGCTTTGAAGCACGAAGGGCGTACAGTGATCACAGCCACCAAATCCGGCTCCGAGAAGAACGCCACTATCTTCGGCCGCTATTGGGTGGAGGCGCTGCGCGACCCTGCCGCGGATACCGACAAAAATGAGATTGTGTCCGCGCTGGAAGCTTTTCGCTACGCTCAGACCAAGACTGCGGCCTTCTTTACCGAACAGAAGCGCCTCGCGACCGAGCACGCACAGCTTGCCAATGAAGACCAGCAGCGTGCGGCCGCCTTCCCGCTGGTACGTTATGGGAATGCGGCGGTGGTTGTAACCGATCCCGCCAAACGGGCGCTCGTCTCCAAAAAAGAAGAGATTGAAAACAAGATTGATGCCCTCAAGTACCAGAAGGATTTGATGGCTCCGGAAGATTACAAGCGGCAGATCGCAGCCTTCCTGCTGGAACTGGCGCGGACGCAGGAGGCGCTCGAGAAGTGATCCGGGGTGAACTGAGGCGCGAACTGAGGCGTGAACTGATGCGTGGTGGATTCGCCGTTATCGCTCTGACTGCCTGTGCTCTGGCACAGACACCGGCTAAGCGTCCGCCGCAGCCTGCAGCGCCAGCTGCCGCCCCCAGCACCGGAATCACCCTCGCGACTGCCGAAGCATTATGGCGCAACCACGACTATCAGGGCGCCAATAATGCCTTCAAGGCGCTGGTCGCCGAACATCCCGATAACGCCGATTACCGCGTCCGCTGGGGCCAGCTCTTCTTCGAACGTTTCACGCCGGATGAAGCGGGCAAGCTCTACCAGGAAGCTTTAACGATCGACCCGAAGAATGCCCGCGCCTATTTGGCAATGGCGGAACTGCTGGCCGAAGATTTCAACGCCAAAGCCGGCGAGGCCGCGGATAAGGCTCTCGAAATCGACCCGAAGCTGTATCACGCAAACGAAATCAAGGCCCGAATCGCCCTCGAAGACGACGACTATAAAACCGCTGCTGCCGAAGCCGACAAAGCCCTCGCCATCGAACCGACTGCGCTGCAAGCCATCGCGGTACACGCTGCGATGGACCTGATGCAGGACAAAGACTCGCCTTGGGTGGCGAAAATCGGCAACCGCGCCCTCGGGTTCCAAACCATCGCGCACTTTTTCGTCATCAACCGCCGCTACGAAGACGGCATCATCTATTACCGAAAAGCGATTGCAGCCGACCCGGAGTTGTGGAGCGCGCGCTCACAGATGGCCGTGAACCTGATGCGTCTCGGCCGTGAGGATGAAGCTCGCAAAGAACTCGAGCTCTCCTACAACAATCACTACACCGACAAGCCGACCGTCAATTCGCTCCGCTTGATGGATACCTATGGCGATTACAAAACATTCGCCACACCCACCACCATCCTCAAGCTGCACAAGAAAGAAGCGGACGCGCTCCAGCCCTACTTTGAAGCGGAAATGAAGCGCGCCACGGCGGTATACGAAAAAAAGTACCAGTTCAAGCTCAAGACTCCCATCCAGGTAGAGGTCTATCCGAACCACGAAGACTTCGCCGTCCGCACGATGGGTATGCCCGGACTCGGCGCGCTCGGAGTCACATTCAACGACGTGATCGCCATGGACAGCCCCTCAGGCCGTCCTCCTGGCCAGTTCCACTGGGCCAGCACGCTCTGGCATGAAATGAGCCACGTTTACATCCTGACCCTCACGAACTACCGCGTCCCGCGCTGGTTCACTGAAGGCGTCGCAGTGCACGAAGAAACAGCCACAACGCCCGACTGGGGCGACCGCATCACTCCAGACATCATCGCTGCCATTCGTGACAAAAAGCTGCTGCCTGTCGCCGAGATCGATCGGGGCTTCGTACACCCCAAATTCCCTGCCCAGGTGATCGTGTCTTACTTCGAGGCCGGGAAAATGTGCGACTACATCGCGGAACGCTGGGGCGAATCGAAGCTGCTCGACATGGCGCATCAGTTCGCGAAGAACCGCCCCACCGTCGACGTAATCCGCGAACAGCTCAAAATGGAGCCTGAAGCCTTCGACAAAGATTTCCTGGCCAGCATCGAAAAGGAAACAGCCGTCACGGTGAAGAATTTTGAGACCTGGACGAAAGGCCTGGGCGAACTCAATAAACTCACCAGAACTCCCGATGCCAACAACGATGACCTGATCGCAAAAGGCCGCGCGCTCGAAATCTTCTATCCCGACTACGTGGAGGCCGGCAACCCCTACCTCATCGTCGCTAAAGCCTGCCTGGCCAGGAAAGACAACGCTTGCGCGCTGGAAGAATACGCGAAATATTCAAAGCATAGCGGTCGTGATGCCGACGCCGTCAAGAAATACGCCGACCTCCTCAAAGAAGCCGGGAAGCCGGAGGAAGCCGCCGCCGCCCTGGAGCGTCTGAACGCAGTCAATCCGCTCGATCAGGATCTGCATCAGAAGCTCGGCGCGCTCTATCTGGCCAGCAATCGCGCGCCTCTGGCTGCCCGTGAATACGGGGCCGTCGTTGCGCTGAAACCTTTAGATGTCGCAGGCAGCCATTACAATCTTGCAATGGCGTATAAAGCACAGGGCCTGGAAGACAAGGCCAGAGAGGAAGCCCTTACCGCACTCGAAGCGGCGCCGGATTACCGGCCCGCCCAGAAGCTGCTGCTCCAGTTGAGCGGCGAAGGCCTGAAAAAATAAAACCTAATGTCCATAACCGGTACCCCTCAGCTCGAATCGGATGTCTCATTAACTCCGGATGCTCTGAAGTCACGGATTTCGCGTTTCCGCGAAGTCGACGCCGAGATCGTCCGCCAGGTACGGCGCGTGATCGTCGGTCAGGAAGAAGTGATCGAGCAGGTGCGTATCGGCCTGTTTGTCGGGGGCCATTGCCTCATTACCGGGTTGCCCGGCACAGCCAAGACGCTGCTGGTGCGAACGATGGCCGAAGTGCTGGGCCTGCTGTTCAAGCGCATCCAGTTCACGCCGGATCTGATGCCTACCGACATCACCGGTACTGACATCATCGAAGAAGATCCCACCACGAAGCACCGCACCTGGACTTTTGTCCAGGGCCCCATCTTCGCGAACGTTTTGCTGGCCGATGAAATTAACCGTACGCCGCCCAAAACGCAATCGGCGCTGCTGGAAGCCATGCAGGAGCGCGCCTGCACCGTACGCGGCCACCACTACAAACTGCCCGCGCCATTCTTCGTGCTGGCAACTCAGAATCCGATCGAACTCGAAGGTACCTACCCGCTGCCTGAAGCGCAGCTGGATCGCTTTCTGTTCAACATCATGCTCGACTATCTGACGGCGGATGAAGAACTGAGAGTCGTCGATCTCACCACTACCACCCACGTCGCCAAGGCCGATCCCATCACCACTGCGGAAGAACTTCTCGATTTCCAGCAATTGGTTCGCATGACTCCCATTGCCGAGACCGTCGCGAAGCACGCCATCGAACTGGTCCGCGCGACTCGCCTCAGAGATCCGTCCGCGCCGGATGTCGTGAAGAAATACGTCAACTATGGGGGCAGCGTGCGCGCCGCGCAGTTCCTGGTACTCGGCGCGAAAGCCAGAGCCCTGATGAAAGGCCGCTATCACGTCAGCTTCGATGATGTGCGCGAACTCTACATCCCGATCCTGCGCCATCGTATTCTGCTGAACTTCCACGCAGAGTCGGACAAAGTGACGCCCGACGACGTGCTGCGTCAAATACTGCAGGTCAAACAGGCGCCCAGAGATTAAAGGACATTGGCCGACGGGTTCTTCCCGCCGGCACCATTTACATGCTGCAGCGATTTCTCGATCCGCAGGTGCTTGCGTCCATTTCTTCGCTCGATCTGGTGGCGAAGACAGTGGTGGATGGGTTCGTTGCGGGTCTGCACCGTTCCCCCACATTCGGTTTCAGCCAGGAGTTTGCAGAGTACCGCCAATACGTCGAAGGCGACGATCTGCGCCACGTGGACTGGAACGTCTTCGCCCGGACTGAGCGTATTTACCTCAAGCGCTTCAAGGGCGAAACCAACTCACAACTTCTCGTCCTGCTGGACGCCAGTGCGTCCATGACGTACGGCTCCGCCAACATCACCAAGCTGGACTACGCCCGTTACATGGCGGCGTCGCTCGTCTACCTTTCGTCACAACAACGCGATGCCAGCGGGCTGATCGTCTTTGACGAGGACATAAAGTCGTACGTGCCGCCGTCCACGCGTCAGGGCCAGCTAATGCGCCTTCTGCACAGCATCGAAAGTGCCGAAGGCGGCATGCGCACGGACTTCACAAAGCCGTTCGTTCACTTCCAGGAGTATCTCCGCCGCCGCGGCATCGTTGTTGTCCTCTCCGACTTCTACTCCGACCCCGAACAGATCATTAAGGTAATCGAGCCGCTCCGCTACCGCGGCAATGAAGTCATCATGTTCCATTTGCTTGACCCGCAGGAGATCTCCCCGAAGTTCCGCGATCCCGTTCTCCTGGTCGATGTGGAAGACGACACCGCCATGGAAGTCTCGCCGGAATATGCGCGCAATGAGTATCGGGAGAAGATGGCCCAGCACCGGCAAAAACTTTCTGACAAGGCCGCGGCGGCGGGCCTTGAGTACGTCTTCATGGATACGTCTCAGCCTCTTGACGTCGGGCTCCGGAACTATCTTTCCATTCGCCAGAGGAGACGGTAATTGGGTTTCCTGACTCCATGGTTTCTCGCCGGGGCCGCAGCCATCGGGCTGCCCATCTACGTGCACCTGCTCCGTCAGTACCGCCAGAAGCCGGTACCGTTCAGTTCGCTCATGTTCTTCGAGAGACGAACCCAGAGTTCCATCAAACATCGCCGCCTGAAATACCTGCTGCTGTTCGCCCTGCGCTGCGCCTTCATCGCGCTACTGGTGCTGGCGTTCGCTCGCCCCTACATTCATAGCTCCGCGATCGCCAGGGCCAACGCCGGACGAACCGTCGTGTTTGCCCTTGATAACTCGTTCAGTATGCGCCAGTCCGATCGGTTCACCCGCGCAAAGCAGGCCGCGCTCGACGAAGTGGCCAAACTGAACCAGGGCGATCGTGCGCAGGTGATCACGTTCGGCGGCCCGGCGAAGCTGCTGACGGACATGACCGCGGACAAGCAACTCCTGCGGGGCGCAGTCCAGGCAATCGAGCCCGGTGACGATGCCAGTTCCTACGCAGAACTCTCGCGTGTTCTGCGCTCTACCCGCGAAAGCGTGAAAGGCGAGATCGAGGCTCAGGTCTTCACCGATCTGCAGAAATCCAGCATGCCCGCCGGCTTCTCAGACCTCCACCTCGATGACGGCACGAAGCTGATGATCCACGCGGTAGCGGACAAATCTCTGCCGAACTGGACCGTCGAAAACGTCGATGCCCCCCGCCGCGTATTCGATACGAGGAAGGTTCGAACCGTGGCAACCATTGCCGGCTACGGCACTCCGGAAGCCACCCGCAAAGTAACGCTGCTCGCGAATGGCAAGGCCATCGAAAGCAAGCAGGTCAAGCTCAGCCCGAACGGTCGGGCAGCAGTGGAATTCCTGACCCTCGATGTGCCCTACGGTCTCACGAAATGTGAGGTCCGTCTCACAGCCGACTCAGGTGCCGCGGACGAGTTCCCGAATGACGACCACTGGTTCTTCTCCGTCGAACGCGCCGATCCCAAACCCGCGCTGCTGCTCCACGGAGATAACGACACCAACAGTCCTTTGTATCTCAAAACGGCGCTTGATTCCGCCACCGATGCCGCCTTCACGCTGGACTCAAAGTCTCCTTCCCAGGCTGCCGGTCTG
>JAUZEU010000027.1 GCA_030838885.1 Bryobacterales bacterium
AGGCTCGCCGAACTCGATTACGAACTCAGCGTCGCTACCAGAATTCAGCGTTCGATCCTGCCTGAGATGATTCGTGGAGACGGTACTTTCGAGATTGCCGCCACCATGCTTCCGGCCCGGGAAGTCAGCGGCGATTTCTACGACTTCTTCCTGATCGACGCCCACCATATGGGTCTCGCCATTGGTGACGTCTCGGGAAAAGGAATTCCCGCAGCGTTGTTCATGGCGGTTAGCCGAACGTTGCTGCGGGCCACTGCGCTGCACGGCGGAAAGCCTCACGAGTGTCTCGAACACGTGAACCGCGTTCTGCTTCGCCAACGTGAGTCCGAAGTATTTCTTACCCTTCTGTATGGGATTCTGAACCTCGGAACGGGAGACTTCGAGTTCAGCGCAGGAGCACAGCCGCCACCCTATCTCTGTTCGCGGCAGGGCTCCAGCCGGTTTCTGCATGAGCCCCGAGGGATGATGCTGGGAGTGATGGACGAGGCTACATACGAATCCCGCACGGTGCGTCTGGAACCGGGTGACGGGTTACTGCTCTATACGGACGGGGTCACCGAAGCGGAAAGTTCTTCTGATGAATTCTTTACAGGCAGCAGGCTCTCCGGTTTAGTGGAGGCTAATAAGCTCCAAACTCTTGATTCCATGGTCAGCAACATAGTGGAAGGGCTGCAAGGCTTCACCCTCGGACGGGAGCAGTCGGACGATATCACCATGCTGGCGGTAAGATTCAGGCCCTGATTCGGGCAACCTTCGCCCCACCTCAGCCGTCTGCACTCATTCCGTATCATTAGAACTTGAAAACGAAAGAACTGTGAAAACGAGAGCTCTGGTTGCAATCTTTTCGATTGCTTTGGCCGCCCACGGGCAGAACCCTGCTCCCGCCGGGGAAGAGGTGTATCAGGTGGGCGCGGGCGTTTCGCAGCCCAAAGTGATCCGGCAGGTGCAGCCCGAACATCCGGCCAGAGGCTTCCGCATTTCCGGTGCGGTTCTGATCGGGCTCGTGGTTGGCTCGAACGGTGAGCCACGGGACGTCCATGTAGTGAAATCGCTGGAAAAAGAGATCGATCAAAGTGCTGTCGAAGCGGTGCAGAAATGGCGCTTTGAACCTGCAAAGAAAGATGGCAAACCGGTAGCGGCTAAAGTGAGCGTTGAGATTCGTTTCCATGACATGTAGCCGGCTCCTCGCCGGATTGTTCCTGATCTCCGGCTTCGCGGCTGCCCAAGCCGCTCTTCCTCTTAAACCTGGCCTTTACGCTGTTTTCGATACCTCGGAAGGCACTATTACAGCGCAGCTCTATGAGAGATACACCCCTTTGGCCGTGAAAAATTTCGTCGGCCTTGCCACGGGCTCCAAGCCCTGGTGGGATCCGAAAGCGAAGGCCTTCGTCAAACGGCCCATGTACAACGGCATCACCTTTCACCGGATCGTCAGAGAGCAGATGATCCAGTCAGGCGATCCGACCGGTCTGGGCACCCACAATTGCGGGTTCACGCTCCGGGATGAATTCCTGCCGGGGCTGAGGTTTGACGGACCCGGTCGGCTGGCGGTGGCGAATACCGGCCAGCCCGATTCCGGGGCCTGTCAGTTCTTCATTACCGATCAGATGATGCCTTCCTGGAACGGCAAATACACCGTTTTCGGTCAGGTGGTGCAGGGGCAGGATGTCGTTGGGAAGATCAACCGCGTGCGCACGTTCAACGAAAAGCCTCTTGAGCCTGTTCTGCTCAAAAGCGTCTCCATACGCCGGGTTACCAGGGATAAGTAGTTCTAATTGCAGCTGGAACGGCCGATCATGTTCAGATCTACCGCATTCGCC
Source organism: Bryobacterales bacterium (assembly GCA_030838885.1). GTDB lineage: Bacteria > Acidobacteriota > Terriglobia > Bryobacterales > Bryobacteraceae > BOG-234. The sequence goes on from JAUZEU010000027.1 coordinate 1,821, forward strand.
ATCGCCTGGTAGCCTGCGCGATTCGGGTGAAGACGATCGCCCGGACCACCCGTTGAACTGCTCGGCTGGAACTCGGCGCGCAACGTTCCGGTCGCCGCGTCGATTGTAGCGGCATCGAAGTCTGCCACGCCATCGAAGACCCCACTTTTGCGAATGAAGTCGTTGATCGCTTTCCGCTTTGCGTCCACTTCGGGCGTGCCATGGGTGGGCGTGCTCTTCAGGCTGGAAACGACCGTGGCGCCGATCACCCGGATACGGCGTTCATGCAGGCGCGCCACTCCCCTGCGAAATCCATCCGTGATGTCTTCGACTGAGGCTCCGGACGACCCCAGATCGTTAATGCCTTCCAGCCAGATTACGGTGGTCACTCCGGGCAGGTTAATGACGTCCCGGTCCAGTCGCTCCAAAGCGGAAGGTCCGCCCCCGGCCTTCAAAATCTGATTTCCCCCGATTCCGGCATTCACCACCGCTACCTGTTGCCCATACTTCGCGTGTAGGCGTTGCGAGAGAAAGTCCGGCCAGCGGTCGTCCCCATTCAGAGTGGAGTTCGTCCCGTCCGTAATCGAATCGCCAAAAGCGACGGTCGCCTGCACGCCACACGGTCCCATTACATCGATCGAATCCAGAAAGTACCAGGAAGTCGTAGTGAATGGAAATGCATTGTTACCCTCCTCTGCCCCGTGCGACCCGCTGTGTGGTGCGCTCAGGTAAGACGTGCTCATTGCCTTGGCATGCCATGTCATCGGCCCTGCGCGGCCCACCACATGGAAACTGACGGCCAGCTTTCGGCCTGTGAGGTTCTGCCCACCGAAGTCCAGATCGATGCCGTCGGAGTAAGATGCTTGCCCGCGATTCACCGTGACCGAAGTTTTGCCGCTGTTGAAGCGCACCGGCAGATTCGTGCCGGAAATCAGGCTCCCGCCGGACGCATGAAGCCCGACATAGACTCCATCAAACGTGATCGGCTGCAAGCCGAAAGCGTTAGAAAAGCGAAGCCTGGCGGAACGTCCGAAGATATCGGGCTTAACAATCAGGCGGAATGTTTGGTCGTCTGCAGTGTTCCCGGGCAGAACATTTTGCAGTTCCGGCTGTGCCACCGCGTTGCCGGAGGGGTAACGCCCGTGAGGCGACGCAGTCCACGAAACGACACGTGCGGGCTCTGTTGCCCAGAGACTGCAGGCGAGCAGCAGGGGCATCGACAGCTTGTTTCTTTGGATCATGTGAGTCTTTCTGTGTGCAACCCGAACTCTGGTTTTTGGTAGTGCCGGGCCAGAGCCCATCCGGCTGAACCGGTTTCCGACTGCCACTGGTACGAGCGGTACGCGGGCGACATCCGTGTCGATTCAGTTACATCAAGCGCTTGCATTTGCAACTATTCTCCTCATCAAACACGCGCGTACGGAATTCAGTATTTCATAGGCCGAAGGGTGCGGAAAATGAACTCTTGTAGGTGAGGCTTTTTCGTACTCAAGATCAATCTTTTCTATTGGTTACAGTTGCCAGACCAGACGAAATAACATATCCTAAACACAAATTGCTTCGTGTATGCGTGGGACGTCTTTCGGTTACTTCGGTGCCCAGGCGGAGAGCCCGGTTTATTCCTGGTTGCTCCCTCCTGGGCCTCACGTTTTCTGCAGTATGGGCAGTTCAGATTTTGTAAGTTGATCCAAGGAGCTCAAGAGTAAATGCGAAAAGTATCCGTGATGATACTCCTTTCGTTGCTTGTACTAGCGGTTCAGGGGTACGCGCAAACGATTACAAGTTCCATGTCTGGCCGCGTTGTCGACCAGCAGGGTTCAGCGGTTCCCAACGCCACTGTTACGGCGACGGAACCCAACAAGAACACCACAAATACGGCAAAGACCAACGACCAGGGCGAGTTTTCCATGGCCAGTCTGCAGCCGGGAATTTACACAGTGTCCGTAGAAGCGGCGGGCTTCAAGAAGCTGGACCGCAGAAACACGGCGGTCGACGCTAACACCAAGCTCTCCCTGGGTGACATTGCCCTTCAGGTTGGCGCGGTCACCGAGTCGATTGAAGTCTCGGCGAGTGCCGCGGCCCTTCAGACCGAAAGTGTGGAGCGTTCTGCGAGTATCACCGGCAAGCAGGTCGAAAACATCCAGGTCAACGGACGCAACCCCCTCGACATGGCGAAGCTGATCCCGGGCGTAGTCTCCACCGCGAATGTTTCAGCAGGCGGCGTGGGCGGCCTGAGCGGCCTCCAGGTCAATGGCAACCGCGGCACGTCGAACCAATTGACAATCAACGGCATCAGCGATGTCGACACAGGCTCGAACGGCGGTCAGAATGTTACCGTCAGCCAGGATTCCATGGCGGAATTCAAGATCCTGACCGGCACATATCAGGCGGAGTACGGCCGTAACGCCGGTGCGCAAATTTCACTCGTCACCAAATCCGGTACCGACCAGTTCCACGGAAGCGGTTACTGGTATCACCGTCACGACGATCTCAATGCCAACACCTTCATCAATAATGCTCGCGGCCTGAGCAAGCCGCTGTTCCGGTACAACGATCCTGGCTACACCATTGGTGGCCCTGTTTACATCCCGAAAATCATGGAACAAACCAAAAGCAAGCTGTTCTTCTTTTGGAGTCAGGAATGGCAGAAGCAGTTGCTGGCCAACACCGAAAAGCGCGTGACTGTTCCCACCGCTGACGAACGCAATGGCATTTTCACGGCGACCCGTGACAACAATGGCAACCTTTTAACCGTGCTCAATGACCCACTGGGTGGCACTTTCCCCAATAAGGTCATCCCGCAGAGCCGCTTCTACGGGCCCGGCGTGGCAGTTCTCAAGCTTTATCCGCTGCCGAATATCAATGCCACGGGTTACAACTACACCTCACAATTTTCCGGGCAGTCGCCGCGTCGCGAAGACCTTCTGCGCCTCGACTACAACATGACGTCGAACCTTCGCTTCTTTGGCCACTGGATCAACAACCTGCAGGATAATCTGAGTCCCTACGGCTCCTTCGTACTCGGACCGACGGTCCCGATCGCAAACATACTCGATCATCGTCCCGGCAAGAGTCTCGCCGCGGGCGGCACCTGGATTATTAATCCAACGATGACGAATGAAGCAAACTGGGGCTTCACGAAGAATTCGATCGACATCACTGAAACCACCAGCGTCCTGCGTCGCAAAACCAGCGGCATCAACCTGCCCCTGCTTTACCCGAACGCTCTGCAGGACGATTACATTCCAAACCTGCAATTCAACGGTACTCACCTGGCCAACAGCCCCACTTTCGTTTCCAATGACGCTCCGTTCCACAACTACAACACCACCATCGATTTCAGCGATAACCTGACAAAGGTTTGGGGCAAACACACCATTAAGGCTGGCTTCTTCATGCAGCGCAGCCGTAAGGACCAGACGTCTTTCAATGACAACAACGGTACCTACAACTTTGGTGACAGTCAGTCCAACCCGCTTGATACCGGCTATGGTTACTCCAACGCTCTGCTCGGCGTGTACAACACCTTCCAGCAGGCAAGTTCCTACATCAACGGCCAGTACCGATACTGGAACATCGAGCAGTTCGTCCAGGACACATGGAAGCTTACGCCCCGTCTGACCCTCGATTTTGGTCTGCGCGGCCAGTGGTATCAGCCCCAGTTCGATTCTTCGCTGCAGGCTTCCACCTTCGTTCCGCAAATCTGGGATCCGAAGAAAGCTCCGCGCCTCTACTTCCCGGCCATTAACCCGGCGAACGGTTCGCGCGCTGCATACGACTCAGTTACCAACACCTATCTGCCTGCCGGTAATGTTGGCCTGGAAATCCCAGGCAGCGGCGATCCTTTCAACGGCATCTGCCAGGCGACCAAGTGCGTCAACAAGTACCTTCAAAGGAACCGCGGCGAGCAGTGGGGCCCGCGCTTCGGCTTTGCATGGGACGTTACCGGCAAACAGGACATTGTGATTCGGGCCGGCAGCGGCATCTACTATGACCGCTTCCAGGGCAACCGCGTGTTCGACTCCGTCCGCAATCCGCCGGAATCCGTGCAGCCTGTCTTTAACCAGGGATTTGCTCAGGACGTCAACCCAAACAACGTTCTGCTTGGACCGCCAAACCTCTTCATGGCTGACCCGGTCGCCAAGATCCCGACCGTCACCAATTATCAGCTCAGCGTGCAGGCCCGTCTGCCCTGGAAGATGATGATGGACGCCGCTTACGTGGGCAGTATCTCACGCCACCTGCAAGACAACCGGAACCTCAACTATGTTCCGTATGGGGCGACTTACCAGAAGCAGAACCAGGATCCGCAGAAGGTTGCGGCCAGCCCGAATGCGCTGCTGGGCAACAACGCCCTGACGCAGCCCTTCTTGGTGAATTACTACGGTTACAACAACATCACCCTGTATGAGAGCCAGGCCACTGCGAACTATAACTCGCTGCAGCTTTCTCTGAACCGCCGGGCGAACGACAACCTGTTCTTCGGAGTCGCGTATACCTACAGCAAGACGCTGACTACGGCCACAAGCGATAGCTCGTCCGTCCGTGTCGACCAGTTCCAGAAACTGGCGAATTACGGCCCGGCCAACTTCGATCGCCGCCATGTTCTGGCCATCAACTACGTCTACACCACGCCGAAGCTCAAATATGGCAATGGCTTTACCCATGTCTTCACCGACCGGTGGCAGCTTTCGGGTGTTACGCAGGCCACCACTGGTTCACCGTTCACCCCCGGATACAGCATTTCCGGATCGGGCAACTCAACCACTGCCAGCTCGAATACGAACATTACGGGCTCGAGCACGGAGGCCTCGCGCATTGGCATCGTGAAGGGCTGCAATCCTTACACCGGCTCCAGCGATCCATTCAACCGGCTCAACGCGGCTTGCTTCTTCGCTCCGTCGCCGGGCAGCATCGGCACGGAATCGGGCGTGAACTTCCTCTATTCGCCCGGCGTCATCAACTTCGATCTGGCTCTCCAGAAGGAGTTCGTCATCGCGAAGGAGGGTCGTGCCAGGCTTCAGTTCCGGGTGGACGCGTTCAACGTGTTCAACCACTCGAACTTCACGGGCCTGAATACCACGCTCAACTTCAAGGCCTATCCGACCAGCGGAGGCGTAGTCACCGGATCGCCGGGCCTCGCTGCCACTGCGCTTGGAATCAATGATCCTGCAAACGGCTGCAACGCGACTAACTGCTTCAACCAAACCGGTTTCGGCACTGCAACGCAGCCGGCACCGGGCGCGCTTGGATACGCTCGTATTCTCCAGACCCTCGTCCGCATTCAGTTCTAAGGAAAGCGGGCACTAAACCGCCGCCTGCAGCGAGAAAACATTCTCGCTGCAGGCGGCTTTTTTCGTTTTGGGGCATATAATCTGGATTGCCTTCCATCCCTCACAGCCGCCGCTGGCTGATGATCTCCCTCGCCTTCTTCGCCACCGTCATCAACTACCTGGATCGCCAAACATTGTCGGTGGCTGCTCCGGTCCTGCGTGAGCAGTTCCACATGAGCAACGTCACCTACTCGCGTGTGGTCTTCGGCTTCCTGCTGGCCTATACGATCATGAACGGGGTTTCGGGGCCTCTGATAGTCCGGCTGGGCACAAAGCTTGGTTACGCGCTGTGCATCGCGTGGTGGTCGACGGCTTCCATTCTGCATGCCTTCGCAAGGGGAGCATTTAGCCTGGGCTTCTTCCGGTTCCTCCTGGGTGCTGGAGAAGCGGGCAACTGGCCTGCCGCGATTCGCATTGTTGCCGAGTGGTTTCCGGAGAGTGAGCGCGCGCGGGCTTCAGGCATCTTCAACAGCGGCTCGGCAGTCGGCGCCATTCTTGCGCCGCCCGTGGTTGCCTTTATCCTGGTTCGCTTTGGTTGGCAGTATGCGTTTGTGTTGACGGGCGTACTGGGCTTTATCTGGTTGCTGTTCTGGTGGCCCACTTATCAAACGCCGCCTGAGGCGGAAGACGAGGTCAAGGCGCCAGTGCCTTCGGCGTGGAGTCTCTTTCGGACGCGATTTGTCTGGAGCTTTACCGTCGCCAAGATCTTCCTCGATCCGGTCTGGTACTTCTACATCTTCTGGTTCCCCGAGTACCTGAAGAATGCTCGCCATTTCGACATGGCGGCGATTGGCGCTTATGCCTGGATTCCGTTTCTGGTCGCCGGATCAGGAAATATCTTCGGCGGGATGGTATCCGGTTATCTGGTGAAACGCGGCATGCCCGTTGTGAAGGCGCGGAAGACTTCAGTGACGCTGTTCGCCCTGCTGATGATGGCGGCCATCCCGGCTGTTCTGGCGCCGTCGGCCGGAATGTCCATCGCGTTCGTCTCCGTCGCGATGACGGGATACACGGGCGCCCTCGCGAGCATGCTGGCGCTGCCCGCCGATGTCTTTCCGAAGAACTCAGTCGCCTCCGTGTATGGTTTGGCCAGCATGGGCTCGGGTTTCGGCGGGATGGTCTTCACGCTTATTACGGGCTGGGTCGTGGACCATTACTCGTACACCCCCGTCTTCATAGGCTTCGGTCTGATTCCATTGATCTGCGCTGCGGTTCTCTGGACTCTGACCAAAGTCAGCTACGATTGATCTGGAATGCAGATTCTGGTAGTCGAAGACGAACGGCGCATGGCGGAACTGCTGCGCC
>JAUZEU010000099.1 GCA_030838885.1 Bryobacterales bacterium
AAATTAGGTTCGCCGACGCCTGCATCGTCCTTGCCGGCCGCACCGCATGGAGCCGGGCACTCTGTTCCTGGCGCTTCGGGCGCAGGATCCGCAGGGTGAAAGGTAAACCGGCGGATTCACGAAAGGCGCAAACGATCCTGAGGTCGCGCGTAGACGATCCTGAGGTCGCGCGTAGACCAGGTTGCGCACGCAAGTTCCTGGCTGTGATGGAAATCGTTGACTATCACGTCTATCGAATCCGGTATATACTGAGTGCCGGTTCGGAGCGAAATTGGGGATCCAAAGGAGATCTATGTCTGATTTGTCTCGCATTTTCACCACTGGGTTACTCCTGACGATTGCGGTCACCACGATTGCAGTCAGCCGGGCGCCAGCGCAGGTGACGAGTGGCACCATCGTAGGCGCGACGGCTGATTCGACTGGAGCTGTCATTCCCAACGCCAGCATTACTGTTGTTCACGAGGCAACTAAGGACACGCGCAAGTCGCGAACTAATGAGCGTGGCGAGTTCAATGTTCCGTTCGTGCGAACCGGCGAGTATTCGATTACCGCTGAGACGCAGGGGTTTCGACCGCACACGCAAACGGGAATCGTCGTGCAGGTTGACCAGACAGTAAGAATTGAGTTCGTTCTGCAGGTCGGAGGCCTCACGGAGCAAGTGGAGGTTACTGGCGCGGCGGCTCTGATTGACACGTCGACGTCGTCGCTGGGTCAGGTGATCGCAAACAAGCAGATTCTCGACCTGCCACTAAACGGCCGCAATGCGTTCGCCCTTGGACTCCTTGCCGGCAACACCATCCCGGTGCAGGGTATGGGCACCAACCTTCCTTTCGTGACGGGAGGAGGTAGGTTTGGGATGAACGACGTGCTGCTGGACGGAGTGGATAACAATACCAGCGTCACCAGCGGCAGCATCGGGCGCGCCGGAATCGCATTCACACCGTCGGTTGACGCAGTCGAGGAATTTAAGGTAAAGACGAGCAGCTTCAGCGCCGAGTTTGGCCGGTCAGCCGGTGGGATCATTAGCGCAACCACCAAGTCAGGGACCAATACCCTGCATGGCAGCGGCTGGGAGTTTCTGCGAAACGAAAAACTGGACGCCAACAATTTCTTTTCCAATGCCGGCGGCACGCCACGTCAGGCGTTCAGGCAGAATCAGTTCGGGTTTACTCTGGGTGGGCCGGTGGAAATCCCCAGGCTCTACCACGGCAAAAACCGGACGTTCTTCTTTGGCGACTATGAGGGCACACGACGCCGCACCACAGCTTCGTCGAGCATTCTCGACATTCCTCCGATGGCTTTTCGCACGGGTGATTTTTCCGCGTATAAACCCACAATTTTCGACCCGCGCGCGCGGCGCATCGGCCCTTCGGGGTCGGTCATCAGCACGCCGCTGCCGGGAAACCAGATTCCCCAGAGCCTGATCCACCCCGGTGCGGCCGCGACACTCGCTCTGCTGCCTGCTCCGAATTTCGGCGGCCCCGACGCGCAAACGCGCAACTTTCTGCGCATCGCGCCGCGCCCATACGACAACGATCAGTTCGATGTGAAGATCGACCAACGTCTGGGGGACTCGGACACGCTCTCCGGCCGGTTTTCGCTGGCCAACTCGACCAGCCCCAATCCAGGCAGTTTTGACGGCTTCATAGGCGCAGGAAGCGCCTCGATCCGCAACACCCGAAGCGCGGCGTTGAGCGAGACCCACGTTTTCAGTCCCAATGTGGTCAATGAATTTCGCGCCGGCTATGCCCGCCACAACGGAAGCAGCGTACCCAATGGTACGGACGCAGGGATCGAATTCGCGCTCAAGAACAAGATCTCCATGTTCCCCTTCCCGCTGCTTGCGTTTCCGGGCATACAATTTGCGTTCTCCGGACAAATCAGCAGCACCGCCCAATTCTCAGCGATTGGCGGAGGAAATCCGGACCTGGCCATCGAGAATACGTTCCAGTACGCCGACAACCTCAGCGTTACGCGCGGGAATCACACATTCAAAATGGGAGGGGACTTCCGCCGCTACCGTTTTGACGACATTAACGGCGGCGGGACGCTGATCTTCGGATCGATATTCAGCTCCTCGAGCGACAGCCCAGGCTCGGGGGCGCCGCTGGCCGATTTCCTCTTCGGCTATCCTTCCAATACTGATGGTAAGCAGTTGCTCGACTGGAGCCGCCAGCGCGACCTCTACGCCGGCTTCTTTTTCCAGGACGACTGGAAGCTCTCTCCGCGCCTGACCCTCAACATGGGAATTCGCTACGACCTCTTCACCCAGCCGATCGACGACCGCGATCGCGGAGGACTCTTCGACTTGAGGACCGGCAAAAACGCCCTGGCCGGCAAAGACGGCTTTTCGCGCGCCATCGTCAATGGGGACCACAACAACTTCGCGCCGCGGCTTGGTTTTGCCTACAGCGCCACCTCCAAATTCACGATTCGCTCCGGCGCGGGGATCTTCTTCTCGAGAAAGGAGCAGAACCAGGGAGTCACACAAATTGGCGCGAACATTCCCAATTCACCTACGGTCCTTTTCCCTGTGATCAGCGCCAGCGGCACAGTGACGCCCCCGGTGAACATCAGTTCCCCGATCGCGCTCGGTGCCAGCGACCCCAATTTCACTGGCGTCACGGCGGCGAATCCAGTCAGCTTCAACACCCGGGCGCCCGATTTCCTGAATGTCCCGGCCCCCTACGTGGCGCAGTGGAATCTCAGCCTGCAGTACGCCGTCAAGCAGGATCTCATGGTGGAGGTGTCCTACTCCGGTACGAAAGGCACGAAGCTGATCGCCCGGGCGAACCTAAACCAGATCCGCCTGGAGGACGCTTTGGCGGGACGCACTACGCAGGCCGATCGACCGTACCCTCATATCAATAATACGGTCGGCATCGATGCAGCCATCGGAAACAGCATTTACAATGCGCTTAACGTGCGCGTGGAGAAGCGTTATAGGTCCGGGCTCGCGTTCATGGCCAACTACACGTGGTCGAAAAACATCGAATCGAACGGAAATGGCGACAGCTCATTCAACCAGAACGGCGGCACTACGCTTCCGATCGACTCCTACAACCTGACCAGGGAACGAAGTTATGCGCCGCTTGACGTGCCTCATGTGTTCAATTTCAACTCCGCTTATGAGCTTCCCTTCGGCGCCAACAAGCGCTGGATGAACCACAAGGGTCCGGCGAACTGGGTTCTGGGAGGATGGCAGTTCAACGGGATCCTGTCTAAGCGCAGCGGTTTCCCGACCGATATTCGGAGTGCGCGTATTGCCGCGGGCAACCAGATGTACGCGACGCTGAATGTGCCCGACCGCGTCAGCGGCGTTTCCATGTATCTGCCCAATCCGTCAGTCGACGGCTATTTCAATCCGGCCGCTTTCGTCGACCCGCAGCAGGTTCGAAATTCGAAAGGAACCCTCATCACTCTGTTCGGAAACTCGGCCCGGCGCGTGGCGCGGGGACCCGGCTCGACGAACATCGACTTTTCGCTATTTAAGAACTTTCGCCCCGTGGAACGGCTCACCGTGCAGTTCCGGGCCGAGGCTTTCAACCTGACGAATACACCGACCTTCACGCTTCCCAGCGCCAGTTCTCCGGCGCTTACGATCGGCAATCCGGCCTTCGGCAAGCTCGGGAGTTCCTCCGCGACAGGACGCCAGATTCAATTCGGCCTCAAACTGAGTTTCTGACCTTATGACGGACTTTCTCAATCGGAGAGATTTCCTCAGCACGACCGCAGGGGCGGGATCAGCGCCACGCCCGGGCAGGAACGCTGGTTCGACGAGCCCAAGCGCCGGGCGCGCTTAACATTGGTCGAAGACGATCCGGGCAAGTACGATCTTTGCGTTCTGGCTCGACTACTTCACGGAGACCCATCCTGACGCCGCCTGCCGCAAGCTGAACATGGTCGTGATCGCCCGCACCGATCCCCATGCGGCGCATCAAGACATGTACGACGCCCATCCCGACTGGATCGCGGTTGACGCCTCGGGTAAGAAACGCCAGCATCCGGTGATGCCGGAGTTGTGGATCACCTGCGCGCTTGGTCCGTGCAACTTCGAGTTCATGACCGAGGTGACAAAAGAGATCGTCTCCATGTACAAAGTGGATGGGATCTTCTCCAACGGCTGTTCAGGCTCGGGCCCATGTTACTGCGAGCATTGCCGCTGTTCGTAGACAAAAGCCTGTGAGGTTTTGAAATCATCACTTTGTGATGTGAAGGGTTGTTTGCCAGGTCCGAACGTTACAGCGTGTTACACGGGTAATTCGTGTTCGATTTCATCCTCGCAATTCTCTCGGCCTTTCGTCTGGAAATCTCGCTGGAAGTCCTCGCTCTGCGCCAGCAGCTTGCCGTCTTCAAACGCAAACGGCCACGCCCTTCGGTGAACCGCCTCGACCGGTTCTTCTGGACCATTCTGCGGGACTTGTGGCCGCGATGGTCGGATGTTCTGTTGATTGTGAAGCCGGAGACGGTGATCGGATGGCACCGGGCAGGCTTTCGCCTGTACTGGCGCTGGCGATCCCGGCCCCGCGGCGGTCGCCCCAGAGTGAGCGAAGAGATTCGGGCGCTAATCTGCCGTATAACGTCAGAGAATGCGGACTGGGGCGCGCCGAAGATCCACGGCGAACTGCTGAAACTCGGCTTCGATATCTCTGAGCGGACCGTCGCCAGGTATCTTCGACGGCTGCAGCCACGCCGCGGCGATCCTGCCAAACGCTGGCTCGCCTTCCTCGCCAATCATCGGGAACTCCTCGCCGCCATGGACTTCTTTACCGTGCCACCCTGACCTTCAGGCTGCTTTACTGCTTCTTCGTGATCGGGCACGAGCGACGCAAGATCCTGCACTTCAACGTCACGCCTCATCCACCTCCGATTGGATCGTGCAACAACTGCGGGAAGCGTTCCCCGACGCTGGTCAGTATCAGTATGTCTTCCTCGACCACGACACCAATTTCGATGCCGATGTGATCACTTTCCTGAAGGCCACCGGCCCCAGCCGGAGCGCACGGGTGTGCAGGCGCCCTGGCAGAACGGGATCGCGGAGTGCTGGGTCGGCAGTTGCCGGCGGGAGATCCTCGATCACGTCATCCCGCTGAACGAACGACATCTGCGAAGGCTGGTTCGGGAATACGTGAACTACCACCAGGATGACCGGCTACACGACTCTCTGGAACCGGCTACACGACTCTCTGGAAAAGGACGCGCCCGGTCGGCGGCCAGTGGAACTCAAGCCTTCGCCCGTTGCGAGGGTGACCTCCAGCGCCAGACTCGGTGGTCTTCATCATCGGTATGGCTGGTCTGAAGCTGAAGCTGCATAAGAAATTCGGGCGATTCAAATCTGTTCCTTGCGCCTGAAATCGCCGGCGGGTCTCAGACCCGCGGGTTCCTATGTCTAACGAAGTCTTCGACCTCAAACCGACGAGCGGAGATCGCCTGGATTCCTTAGAATTTCAGGCATGGCGAACATTCCGGAATTGTTAGACGGACACGTCAGCTGGAGGTGGAGTGTCTGGATCGGCTGTACCTGAACGGTTATATGGGTGCGTTGGCGACACCGGGCGGCCTGGTGACATTCATGCGGGTGCAATTGGGCAAGCCGATTCCATCCCCGATAGTGCTGGGGCAGGTGTCGGAGAAGTTCCGCGAAGCGGTGAAGGCGCAGGCGGAACGCGAGCAGATTCCGGTTTACCAGTTTCAGCACAAAGAGCGGAAAGACGACATTGCCAATGCGTTCCGCCGGGAGCGCGACGTGCGCGACCAGATCGTCTTCGTCGGGCGTCGCGCAGGAGAAGGCGAAGGCGTTCAGCGGCACGAAGGTCAATGGACAGTTCCAGTTCAGCGCGACAAGACCGTGTACGTCAATCACTATTACTTCTACATTGACGATGCGAGTTCGGGCCTTTGTTTATCAAGGTCTGCAGCTATGCGCCGTGGGGGATCAAACTTTGCATCAATGGCTACGAGTGGGCAAAACGGCGACTGGAAAAGCGCGGCATCGAATACGAGGCGCTCGACAACGGATTCCTCTCCTGCGCTGAACCTGACAAACTGCAGCAGATCTGCGACTCGCTGGGGCCGGCCGGAGCATATCGAACGGCTGTTCCGGAAATGGCTGAAGTGCATTCCGCTGCCGCTGCGGCCGGAGGACCGGCGGGACGGCTACGACTGGGATCTTTCCCTCTGGCAGATGGAAGTCAGCCTCACCCGGATTTTCGACCGGCCGCTCCGCGGGCGGGAGTTCTTCGAAG
>JAUZEU010000132.1 GCA_030838885.1 Bryobacterales bacterium
ACCGAGCGGTTCGCACCCCGCCCTTCAATGCCCGAATCAAAGCGCCACAGCAGCTTACCGCTTGCGGCATCCAACGCCACCAGCTTGTGTTTCGGCGTCAGCCCATACAGAACGCCGTTCACCATGATGGGCTGTGTTTGGGGATCGCCCGGTCCGTCCTCAGTGTCATAGGTCCACGCCACCTGCAATTTCGACACGTTGGAACGGTCGATTTGCTTCAGTGTTGAATAGCGCGTTTCCGCCGGACCGCCGCCATAGGCGGGCCAATCCAATTGCTGTGCCGCGAGTTGCTGTATCAGCAGCACCGTGATCGCGGGTACCAGTGGGGTTTTCATCCGAATCCCAGATTAAACGACCTGTGCTTACATGGCATAATCGAGCCACACATTAGTGCGTTACAGGACAAAGTTACTTCTTATCTTTCTGGCCGTTGCGCTGGGGACGAACGGCATCTCACTTTTCGTGATGGACAGGTTGGCGCTGCACTACCTGTATGACGGATACCGGGCCAAACTGCTCTCCATCACCGCCAGCATCGCTGTCATGCTGGATGGCGATTTGTTGAATCAGGTGCAGACTGAGAGCGACGAAAAGTCGCCCGCGTACCTTCAGCTACGGAACACTTTGCGGCAAGCACGCAATGCCAACCGCCGTCCCGATACCTATATGCAGCGTGTGTTCACTGTCAGGCAGGCTGTCGGCAGTGCGAAGGCGCTGCTGGTGGGCGTTGACGCCGAAGAGAGTATTCAGTCCGCCGCTCACGCGGGCGAGGCTTACCGGGATGGCCAGGCCACGCAGATCGACATCACGCAGTCAGAAGTCGCGCAGCAGTTCATCGGCGACGAGTTTGGCTCCGTGCTTCGCGCGCATGCTCCGGTACGCAATCGCCAGGGGCAGATCGTTGGCGCCGTGGTGGTGGAAGCCCCGTCAGGCTGGGTCGATCAGAAGATGCGTCCCATCCGTATCAGCGCCCTGTTTGCAATGTCGCTGGCTGCACTGATCTCCATACCGGCTGCTCTGTTAATCAGCAGGAGGACCAGCCGGCCCCTGCTGGATCTGCACGCCGCAGTGGATCGAATCGGCAAAGGCGATTTCGAAACACCTCTCACCGTGACCTCACGCGACGAGTTCGGATCCGTTGGGCACGCGGTGAATGCAATGGCGCTGGGCCTCAAAGAACGAGATCGGGTAAAGGCGACTTTCGCGCACTACGTCTCACAGCAGGTGATGGACTCGATTCTCAAATCGGGCTCGGAACTGAAGCTCAGCGGGGACCGCAAGCGGATTACGGTGCTGTTCTGTGACATACGGGGCTTTTCCACGATGTCTGAAAAGCTGCCGCCGGAGAAAGTTGTTGCTCTGCTCAATGCGTACTTTGAAGCCATGGTGGAAGTCATCTTTCGCAACAATGGCACGCTCGATAAGTTCATCGGAGACGGCATGATGGTGATCTTCGGCGCGCCCGAGGACGATCCGAATCAGGAAGAGCGCGCCGTCAGGACTGCCCTCGAGATGCAGCAGGATTTGCGGAGGCTGACCGCGAAGTGGGAGGCGGACGGCATTCATATCCGCATCGGCATTGGTATCAATTCCGGACCCGCGGTTGTGGGCAATATCGGCTCCACGCGCCGCATGGATTACACGGCGATCGGCGATACAGTCAATCTGGCTTCGCGGTTGGAATCCGCCACCAAGGAACTGGCGGTTGGAATTCTGATCAGCGAGTACACTTACAACGCGGTTCGCGGTCTGTTCCGTTTCAAAGACATGGGCTCCGTTCAGGTCAGAGGACGCACGGAGCCGGTGCTCACGTACACTCCGTTGGAAGATGGCGGCCAGTCCTGACAGGGTAACGCACAGAATGTGATATCTCTTCTATACCGCTATGATTTCCAGACGCGATTTCGCACTTACTGCGCTTGCCCCACTCGCAGCGCCACTCGGACTCCATGCCCAGACGAAGGCGCTGCAGGCGCGCATCAAAATCGATTCCGACCGCCGGATCGGCGATATCGATCCGAAGATCTACGGAAACTTCGCCGAACATCTGGGCCGGTGTATTGAGGGCGGCCTCTTCGAAGAGGGCTCGCCGCTTTCCAATAAGCAGGGCTATCGGGAAGACGTGATGAAGGCAGTAAAGGACCTCGATGTCACGCTGATGCGCTGGCCCGGCGGGAACTTCTCGTCGAATTACAACTGGAAAGACGGCATTGGTCCCCGCGACCAGCGACCCGCGCGCCTGGAAATGGCGTGGGGCACCGTGGAGAGCAATCGTTTCGGCACGCACGAGTTTCTGGACTATGTGGAGGCTTTGGGAATTGAGCCATATGTCTGCGCGAATCTCGGCACGGGTTCGTGGTCGGAGGCGCAGCAATGGGTGGAATACTGCAACGTCGCCGACGGCACCGCGATGACGAAACTGCGTAAGCAGAATGGCCGCGACAAGCCCTGGAATGTGAAGTACTGGGGTCTGGGGAATGAGATGGACGGCCCCTGGCAGATGGGCCATCGCACGGCTGAGGATTACGGGAAGTTTGCACTGGAAGCGGCGAAGCTGATGAAGTGGACTGACGCTTCGGTGAAGCTGATCGCCGCGGGTTCATCAAACTTCCGCGAGGGCTCCGACTGGGTAGGCTGGAATCGCGAAGTGCTGGCGTATTTGAAGGACCACATCGAATACCTCTCACTGCACATGTACGTGGGGAATACTGCCAACGACTATTACGACTTCATGGCTGTTTCGAATCAGCTCGACGACCGGATCAAAACGGCTGCGGGCATCATTCGTGCGGCGCTGGGCGGGCTGCGTCCGGCGAACCCAATTCATATCGCGTTTGATGAATACAACGTCTGGTACCGGGCGCGTGGGAACACGCAGCGCGGGCGTAAGATTCTGGAGGAGCATTACAACCTGGAAGACGCGCTGGTGATCGCGAGCATGCTGAACACGTTCGTGAATAATGCGGATACCGTGAAGATCGCGAACATGGCCCAGATCGTGAATGTGATTGCGCCGATATTTACGAATGAGAAGGGATTGTTCCTTCAGACGATCTTCCATCCGCTGCAATTGTTCTCAAAGAACACGCGGGGTGCAGCGCTGCAGACTTACATGGAGTGCCCGACCTATGAGAGCAAGCATTTCGGCAAGACGACTTATCTGGACGTATCGACTTCGCTGAATAGCGGAGTGATGACGATGAACGTGGTGAACCGTCATCTGGATCAGGACGTCGAGGCGGAGATTGAGGTGCAGAACGGGACCTTTAAGGGCAAGTTCGAGGTGGCGCTGGTGACCGGTCCGGATATCAAGGCTGGGAATGATTTCGGCAAGACCACGGTCAATACCGCTACGAGCAGTATTACGCCAAATGGCAATAAGCTGCGGCACCGTTTTCCGCCTCATTCGTATACGATGCTGAAGGGCTCGTTCGCGTAAGGGCTCGGGCAGACGCGCCCGCAAGAGTTGAGCATACATCCACTTGCGCGATGCCGCCAGAAGACCGTCCGTAATAGAATCTGGGATGAGGAGTCATAGATGATCAGAAAAATCGCCGTAACACTGGTGGCGGTGGGTGTGGCCGCCGGAATTGCGCTGTCTCAGGACAAGATGGCCGATAAGGCTGACAAGAAAGCCGCTCCGGCTGCGAAGAGCGGCATTCTGCAGCCCGGCATGGAGCCGACCGACGGCTGGACATCGAAGGGCGACATGGGTCAAAAGGGCGGGGAGCCGTGGTCGAATACCACCAACGGCGCGGCAGTCGACAACAAGCCTGTTCCCGGCAAAACAGTCACACTGACGGGCGAAATTGTGGATCTTTCCTGCTACCTGCAACTGGGCAAGCATGGGGACAAGCATTCCTCGTGCGGCAAGAAGTGCCTCGCAAATGGAGAGCCGGTCGGGCTGGTGACAAAACCGGGCCAGGTTTATTTGTTGATGGCCGAAGAGCATGATCCGCGGCGTGATGGTGGAGTAACGTTCCGCAAAGCTGCTGCCGATAACTTCGCGAAGGTCATGACTGTTACGGGCACGGAAACCAACATCAACGGTGTGAAAGCGGTTTACGTCCAGGGCTACATCACCAAATAATCACATGAGGCTGAAGTTCATCATGGCCGGCAGCTTGCTGCCGGCTTTATTCTTATTTGCGGCCGGCCCTGTGGCGACGCCCCCAAAACCGCCGCTCGGCTTGCTGCCCGTCACCTGGCCGGCAGATAATCCGTACTCGGCTGCGAAGGCGGAGCTGGGCAGAATCCTTTATTTCGACAAGCGGCTGTCCGCCGACGAAACGCTGTCCTGCGCCAGTTGCCATGATCCGAAGAAGGCCTTCACGGATGGCGCGCCGGTCTCGACCGGCATCAGGGGCCAGCGTGGCGGCCGCAGCGCACCTACCGTAATCAATCGCGCGTGGAGCCTGGCACAGTTTTGGGATGGCCGGGCGAGTTCGCTCGAGGACCAGGCGATCGGGCCCATGGCGAATCCGATTGAGATGGGCAGCACGCATGAGGCAATCGAAGGCCATCTGCAGGCCATTCCGGGCTACAAGCCGCTGTTTCAGGCTGCGTTTGGGAATGACAAGATCACGATCACTCACGTCGCCAAAGCTCTCGCCACGTTCGAGCGCACCATCATGTCGGGCGATTCACCGTATGACAGGTGGAAGGCCGGACGTCCGAACGCTATGCCCGCAGCGGCAGTTCGCGGCTTTCACGTGTTCCAGAAAGCGCAATGCGACGCGTGCCATGAAGGGCATAACTTCACCAGCAACATGTACTCGAATATCGGCGTTGGTGCGGAGAAGCCCAACCCGGACACAGGCCGTTTCGTGATCACCAAGAGTGAGAGCGATTGGGGCGCCTTCAAGACTCCCACACTGCGCGACGTGGAGCATACAGCTCCCTACATGCACGATGGCAGTCTGAAGACGCTGGAAGAAGTGGTGGATTACTACGACAAGGGTGGCACGCCGAACAAGAATTTGGATTCGCACATCAGGCCACAACATCTGCGGCCCGAAGAGAAGGCCGATCTGGTGGCCTTTCTAAAGGCGCTCAGCGGCAACGGCTGGCAGAGCATAACGGCTCCGTCCTCATTCCCTCAGTAGGAATCCTCGGCAATCTCCGCGAGAGCGAGTGCGCCGAGGACTCCTGCGCGGTTTCCCAGAGCTGGCGGCACAATATAAGTATCGAGTCTGGTCAGCACCTGGGGAACCTGGAGGTAGCCGTTTAGAATCTCCCGCAATTCGGCCCGGATCAGAGGGAACAATTCACGCCGTTGCATGACGCCTCCGCCCAATATCACGCGGCCGGGTGAGAGCGTGAAAATAAAGTTCGCCACAGCCAGCGCGAGATAACGAGCCTCAAGCGCCCAGGCCGGGTGGCCCGAGGGCAATTCCGTAGCGGACTTTTGCCAGCGCGCCTGTATAGCGGGGCCGGATGCGAGGCCTTCCAGGCAATCGCCGTGAAAGGGACAGTGTCCGGCAAAAGGATCCGCCGCGAGATCGTGCGGAATTCGAATGTGTCCCATCTCCGGATGCATGATTCCGTGCAGTAATCTGCCGTTCACGATGGCTCCGCCGCCGATACCGGTTCCGATGGTCAGGTAGAGGCAGGACTCCACATCGCGCGCCGCTCCCCAGCGCTTTTCGCCCAGAGCCGCGGCGTTCACATCCGTGTCGAAGCCTACGGGGACCTGCAGCGCGTTCCCCAGGGGGCCAACCACATCGGTGTACTGCCAACCGGGCTTGGGGGTCGCGGTGATGAACCCGAATTGCGGGGACGTGGGCTTTAGATCCACCGGGCCGAACGAGCCGATTCCCAGGGCCTCAAGTTCTGTGCCGGCTTCACGCCGGAAGAACTCGATCGCGGCATCGATAGTCTCTCCAGGCGAGGTAGTGGGAAACTGCACGGTCCGCAAATCGGACGGACCGGTGCCAACACCGCACACGAACTTGGTGCCGCCTGCTTCAATCGCTCCAAATAGTTTCACGCACCGTCAGTTTTGCACAGGGCAAGCGAGATAATGTACCCACGACATGAGAAACCGGTTTGGAATAGCCCTTCTACTGTGCGCGTCTGTATGCGCACTCTCCTGCAATAGGTCCTCAGACAAGCGAATCGTGTTTATACCGAAGGGCCGCGCGCATGTGTTCTGGCAATCCGTTCACGCCGGGGCTATTGCAGCAATGAGGGAAAACGCAGGCTATACGGTGATCTGGAACGGGCCGGCTTCGGAGACCGATTACGAGGGGCAGATCAAGATCATGGACGCCGCCATTAACCAGCACGTGGACGCGATTTGTCTTGCGCCCATCGACAAAAAGATTCTGGTGACGCTGGTGGAACACGCGGCTGCCGCAGGCATTCCGGTGATCATATTCGATTCTCCTGTGGACACGCAGACCTTCACGGCGCAGGTTGCGACGGACAACGCGGAGGGCGGGCGCGTGGCGGCGAAACGCATGGGCGAAATCCTGAATGGAAGTGGCAAGATCGCGGAGGTGGCGGTGCAGCCTGGCAGCGCCTCCACCATGGCGAGGGAACAGGGTTTCGAAGAGCGGCTGGCAGCTGACTTTCCAGGGATCAAGCTGGTAGACAAGCAGTACGGCATGGCGGACTTTGCGCAGTCACTGAAGGTGGCCGAGAATATGCTCACGGCGGCTCCGGATTTGACCGGGATGTTCGCCAGCAACGAATCGAGCACGGTAGGCGCCGTTCGTGCGCTGAAAGACCGGAAAGGTGTGAAACTGGTGGGCTTCGATTCAAGTCCGCAGCTTTTGGAGGCGCTGAAGAGTGGCACTGTGGATTCGCTGATTGCACAGGATCCTTTCCAGATGGGTTATAAGTCAATGAAAGCCGCAGTCGAAAAGCTGAAGGGCGGATCGCCGGAGAAGATCCAGAACATTCCGCCGACATTGGTCACGCACGAAAACATGGATATGCCGGATATCCAGGCGAAGATTAATCCGAATCTGGATAAATATCTGAAGTAGGCTTAGTTCCAGTAGTTCCTGTCCAGGCTTCTGTATTGCACGGCCTCCGCAATGTGCTTGGCCGTCACGCATTCGGAACTGTCCAGATCCGCAACGGTTCGCGCGACCTTCAGAATGCGATCATGAGCGCGTGCCGAGAGACTCATGCGGCGCATGGCCATTTCGAGCGTACGCTCGCCTGAATCGTCCAGTGCGCATTGCTTGCGGATCATGCGCGAGGGCATTCGCGCATTGGTGTGCCCCCTGGAATTCTGCACTTCACGGGCGCGCTCCACGCGGGCCAGCATGTCAGCAGAGGATTCCATTACGTCGCCTGCCCGCAGTTCCTTGTATGGCACGGCGGGAACTTCGATCTGGATGTCGATCCGGTCGAGCAAAGGCCCGCTGATCTTGCCGAGATAGCGTTGAATAATGGCAGGGGTGCAGCGGCATTCGCGCGTTGGATCGCCGTAGTATCCGCAGGGGCAGGCGTGCATGTCACAAACGCTACCTTC
>JAUZEU010000134.1 GCA_030838885.1 Bryobacterales bacterium
TCAGTACTTTGAAGTTCGACATGGTCCACATCCTGAATTGGTTCTGCCTGAATGCGGAGCGGCATCGTGATACGAGCCTCTACTCCTCCTGAAGGGAGGTTCCGCAGGACAAGCGACTGTTTCGGCCCGTAAAGCGATTCGAGCCGTCCGCGTGTAATAGAAAGCCCCATCCCCTGATGAGCGGGTTTCGGGGCGCCCTCTTGTAAACCAGCTCCGTTGTCGGTGATCCGCAGCACCAGCGTATCGCCACAGCCCTCTGCCACGATTGACACCCAGCCGGGCCCGGCGTTCCTTCCCACACCATGCCGAATGGCATTTTCGACCAGAGGCTGCAGCACCAGGTTGGGCACTGTGGCCTCGCGCAATGCAGAAGGAACGTCATACTGCACCCGCAGGCGGTCTTCGAAACGCGCACGTTCGATCTCCAGGTAAAGATCGAGAATGCGGAGCTCCTCCCGCAACGGCACCTCATGAATGGTGCTGTTCGCCAGGAAGAGCCTGAGTAATTCACCCAGGCGCGTGATGGTCCGCTCCGCCGCATCCGGATCTTCATGCACCAGCGCCGATATGGTGTGGAGCGTATTGAACAGGAAGTGCGGATGCAGTTGCATCTTCAGGGCCTGCAACTGAGCTTGAATCAGCTGAGTTTGCAATTGTGAGGCCTTAATCAGGCCGGTCTGATATCGCCTGTAATAAATGCTGGCGTGTTCCACAAGGACCACCACGGCATACAGAAGAATGCCGGTATCGTACGTGGATTCGACTGAGCGGAACAGCTTTGGCCAGGTGAAAGCGCGGAACGGTGACGTGAGCGGCATCGCGATCAGATCGAAGGCGATCTTGATGACAGGGACAAGAATGGCGACGACGATCACGTGAATGATGAGATTGCGGGGCCATACCCCGCGCTCTAAACGATAGCGCCGCGCAAACCAGGCTACGAGTGGTGTGAACGCTCCCCAAAGCCAGGCGTAAGTCAGTTCAAAGCGAAAGCTGTCCGCCCATGACATCGGTGTTTTGCTGACCGAATACCAGTAGTGAGCCTGCCAGGCGCAAAGTATTCCATAGGCGGTCCACGCTCCGAAGAGGAGGGCGATTTTAACCGTGGTAAGCCGTGAAATGTTTAGACGCATACGGCTTGTCTTATATACGCTCAAAGGTTATGTTAGTTCCGTCCGGAGTGTGATTTCCTGCCATATTCAGACTCGCACGCAGACCTGGATAGCACCCATCCGAGGTGGTGGTGTCCGGTTGCGGGACACTACTGTCCGGTTTCAGAACGCGGTCACAACGGGAGCTTAACGGGCGGCAGAATGACACAAAGGTTCCCCCAGGGTACATGCATTCTGCCCCGAGGGTAGATCGCGCGCGGGCCAATCCGGCCTTATTTGGGGTGAACCGCCGCTGGAAGGGGAGTAGCTACATTTGCACGGGTTAGCTGCGGGTAGCGGAACCGGAAACGGCCTTCGCTCTGGACTCGAGCACTCGCACTTCTGCTTTCGAGGCTCCGGCGTGGCGCCGGGCATCGGCATAGCCTCGCAGGGCTGGCGCGAGCACCGGGCTGTTTGCGCCCAGCCTGCGCTCGTAGATGCCGATCGACTCGCGGTAGAGATCCTGAGCGGCTTGCCAGGAATGCTGCTGAGCGCGGAGATCGGCCAGACGGCGGAGACCGTCGGCGAGCAGGCGGGTACCAGGCACCAGCTGACGCTCTGTCGCGATTGCCGGTGTGAGCAGGCGCTCGGCTTCGTCCAGACGGCGGGATTTTAGATACACATCTGCCAGATTTACGCTCGCGAGCGCGATTGCGGTTGGGTTGGACTGAGGCTGGCGTTTCAGGATCGCAAGGGACTGCTGTGCGTACTCTTCCGCCATCCCGAACTTTTTCTGTCCGGAAGCGCACGCGCTGAGTTCGGCGAGCACCAGACCGAGCCCGGCATCGGTTGGCCCCGAGCGCGTTTCCAGAACGGACTTTGCGCGGTGCAGCAGCGTTGTGGCGCGATCGAACTGCCCCTGTACGATCAGGGCGAGGGCGAGGTTGGTTTGATACGCAGCGGTCTCGGGATGGTCTTCGCCCAGGACCGGTGTGGCAAGCGCGACGGCACGGCGCAGACTGGCTTCGCCTTCCGCTTCGAGACCTGAGCCAAGCTGGACCATGCCCAAGCCGTTCCATGCATACGCCTCCTCTGCCGGTACTGCCGGCTTCAGGGTGGCGAAGCGTTGTACAGCGTCTTTGAGGACACCCAGGGCCTGTTCTATACGGCTCATCTCCAGGTAGATCACACCGAGGCGGCTAAGCGACTCGGAATGCAGTTCCGGCTTTTGCTGCTCATACGTCTTCGCGATATCGGCAGCCTGGCGCAGCATCCGCTCGGCTTCCGGCAGGCGGCGCTGACGACGGTACAGATCGCCCAGGTTCAGCAGGGTGACGCACCACGAAGTGGCATAGGGTCCGCCCGCGGGCTTCCATGATTCAAGGGCCAGCAGGTAGTGCCGCTCGGCGTCATTGTCGTGATTGCGGGCTGAGTCTATCGTGGCCAGCTGGTGGTGACAGAAGGCGACGCGCGCGGGCACATACGCCTTCATCGTCTCGGCGTTGCAGGCCTGTTCGTAGAACTTTGCAGCGGTGTTGATGTCCGCCGCGTCATATGCGGCGCGGCCCTGATTCAGCAGGGAATCAAACTCGTCTGCGGCCGCCAGCGTGGAGGCGCAGAGGGCGAGAAGGGCGAAGCAGGAATGTCGTCGCATAGCGTGAGTTCATGCTGCAGCGAGAACATCGGGAAGGGAATCGCTTTGGGGCGAAGAGGTGCTCAGTCGCGGCGAAACACCTTCCAGAAATAGTCGACAACCCGTTCGGGCAAGTCTGCGGGGATGTTCTTCTCGTCTACAAAACGCCGGTGCATGACGGGTCCGATGAGAAGATCCGCGGCTAGTTCGGGGTCTATGTCGGCGCGCAACCCCTGGGTCTCGGCGGCGTCTTTCAGGAGGCGCAGAATCATCGCTTTGCGAGGACTGAAAACGTACTCCTGCAGCGCGCGACCGAATTTCGGGTTGCTGGCAGCGTAGCCAATCACCCGGGGCCAGATCTTCGCGAGTTGTTCACTCTTTACCTTGCGGGCGAGGTGCGTGAGTAAGGCCACCAGATCCGCACGGGGGTCGCCGGAATCGAAGGCCGGGTAGCTCGCCGACTGCTGGCGAATCAGGTCGATCAGTAACGCGTCCTTGTTCGCCCAGTGCTTATAAACGGTAGCCTTGCTGACGCCGGATTCGGCTGCGATCGCGTCCATGCTGGTGCCCTCGATGCCGCGTTCGGCGATGAGCCTGAACGTGGCATGGAGGACCTTTTCGTGAGCTTCCTTACTGGGAGTTCTCAAAGCTGAATTCGCGAGAACAGGCGCGCGCCGATGACCATGAAGATCACACTCAGAGTGCTGAGTACCACCATGTCGATGCTCATGCCGAAGTGCGAGGTTCCGATGAGTGCGGCCCGCAGCCCGTCAACGCCGTACGAGAGAGGGTCGATGGCGGCGAGGACCGCCATGGGTCCGGGTACGTTGTTCAGCGGGAACAGCGCTCCGGAGAGGAAGAAGATCGGCATCACCAGGAAGTTCATGACCATCTGGAAGCCCTGGAAATCGCTCAGAACCGAAGCGATGGCGGTGCCGAGGGCGGTGAACAGAATCGCCATCAGCAGCATGAAAAACAGGGCTGCGGGGATGGACGAGAGCGAGGGGCGGAAGCCCGCCAGCAGGCAGATGACTGCCACGATCAGGCCCTGAATTAACGCTACGGTAGCGCCGCCGATGGTTCGCCCGATCATAATCAGCAGGCGCGGCACCGGGGCCACCATCACCTCTTTCAGAAACCCGAACTGGCGGTCGAAGATCAGTTCGATGCCGGAGAAGATGGAGGTAAACAGGATAGTCATCGCGATCATTCCGGGCGCGAGGAACTGGATGTAGTTGCCCTGTCCCGCTTTCTCATAGACCTTGCTGAAGCCGAAGCCGAACCCGAACAGATAGAGCAACGGCTGGCCGAGCGAGGCGACGATACGGGCTCGCGAGCGGACGTACCGTTTGAGCTGGCGGAGCCAAAGGACGTAGATGGTTGTCACCGGTTTTTCCTCCACATACGGGCCATGTTTCGCATGGCGTCGGCGGAATCCGCGCCTTCCGCCCGGATGGACGATCCGGTGAGAGACAGGAACGCCTGCTCCAGTGTTTCCGCGCCGGTCTGCTGTTTCAGTTCCGCGGAAGTGCCCTGTGCCACGATGCGGCCGTGGTCGATGATCGCGATGCGCTGGGCGACGCGGTCAGCCTCTTCCATGTAGTGCGTGGTCAGGAACACGGTGACCTGCTCCTGCTCGTTGAGGCTCTTGACCTGCGTCCAGAGTTGGTTGCGCGTCTGCGGATCGAGGCCCAAAGTCGGCTCGTCCAGGAAGATGACCTTCGGAGTGTGCAGCAACCCGCGAGCGATTTCCAGGCGCCGCTTCATGCCGCCGGAGAACTTCTTGACCTGGTCGTTCCGGCGATCCCAAAGTTCGAACAGCGTCAGCAGCATTTCGGTGCGCTCGCCGCGAACCCGGCGCGGCACGCTGTAGAGGGCGCCGTGGAAGTCCATGTTTTCCCATGCTGTCAGTTCGTCGTCCAGGCTGGGGTCCTGGAAGACGATTCCGAAGCGTTGCCGTACTTCGTTTTGATGTGTTGCCGGATCCAGACCGTCGATGAAAACCCTGCCGCTGGTGGGGCGCAACAGCGTGGTGAGCATTTTGATGGTAGTCGTTTTGCCCGCGCCGTTTGGCCCCAGAAACGCGAAGATCTCGCCCTTTTTTACATGGAACGAGATGTCGCGCACCGCCTGGATTTCACCGTATGTCTTGACCAGGTTCTCGACCCGAATCATACAGTGAATACTAAACCGTTTAGTTTAGTTATGCAACGGTTTATTTTTTTGTTTCCATGTATTTCGAAAAGTCGCGCTGCCCTCCGGGTATGCGGTCGGAGCCCTGGAAGGAGAACATCCAGCCCGGATACTCAGGGGGCAGGCGGCTGACTGCATCCAGTTCCTCCAGATCTTCCGCGGTGAGCGAGACGTTGACCGCGCCCAGATTGTCGTTCAACTGCGCCTCTGTTTTCGCCCCGATAATCACGGTGGTGACCGACGGCTGGTGCAGCAGCCAGGCCAGTGCAACCTGAGCCACCGTGGCCTTCCGGCGGGCGGCTACTTTCCGCATGGCGTCGACGATGTTGTGGCCCTTCTCAGGGTCCACCGGCGGGAAAGTGAACTTGCTGCGGCGCCCTTCCGTGTTGGCGCCGTCGCGGGTGAACTTCCCGCTGAGGAAGCCGCCGGCGAGGGGACTCCAGACCATCAGGCCGAGTTTTTGATCCTGCAGCATCGGGACAATCTCCCGTTCCAGATCGCGACCCGCCAGCGAGTAGTAAGCCTGCAGAGAGACGAACTTTTCGAAGTGCTGCAGGGCAGAGATCCCCAGCGCCTTCACGATATGCCAGGCGGCCAGGTTCGAGCAACCGACGTAGCGGACTTTTCCCTGACGCACCAGGTCGGTGAGAGCGCTGAGTGTTTCTTCGAACGGGGTGACCGGATCGAAGCCGTGAATCTGGTACAGGTCGATGTAATCGGTCCCCATCCGCTGCAGGCTGCCTTCGACGGCCTGCATGATGTGAAGTCTGGAAACGCCGACATCGTTTGGCCCCTTGCCCATCCTGCCAAAGGCTTTGGACGCTACGACCACCTCTTTCCTGCGTGTTCCCAGGGCCTTGCCCAGGAGGGTTTCCGACTCGCCAAGAGAATATACATTCGCGGTATCGAAGAAGTTGATACCAGCTTCGAGCGACTTATTGACCAGGCTGTTGACGGCCGTTTGATCCAGCCCGCCGATCACTTCAAAGAGGCCTTCCGCTCCGCCGAAGGTCATGGCGCCGAGGCAGAGACGCGATACGAAGACTCCGGTATTACCGAGTTGTTGGTATTGCATACCTCATTCTACGGAGAGTTTTTCGAAGAAGCGCTTGATGAGCATGCGGGCGGTCATGTCGATCATGCGGTTTCCCACAGCGGCCATGGTTCCTCCGATTTGGGCCTCTCCGTCATAGGCGACTTCGGTGCCTCCGTCTCCTTTGGGGGTGAGACGAAGGACACCGTCGCCTTTCATGAAACCGATTTTTCCTGAGCCTTCGACAACCATCCGGAAACTGTGGGGGCGTTCGGGTTCGGTGAGGCGGACTTTGCCATCGAAAGCTCCGGAGAGGCTGGCAAGGACCATCTTCATTTTGAGGCTGTACTCGTTGTCGCCGGTTTTCTCCAGGGCTTCGCAGCCGGGGATGGCCTTCGCGAGCAGGACAGGGTCCTGCATCAGGTCATAGGCGCGCTCCGGCGGGAAGGGAAGGGCAGCGGTTCCGGCAATCTTCAAGCCGACCTCGATAAAGCCGCGCGGATCGCTTTGGCGGTGTAGATGGTGGCGAGGTGCTGGCGGTAGTCGGCGGAGGCGTGGAGGTCGGCGCTGGCGTCGACGCCGTCGCCGACCAGGGCCGATGCGGCACGGATATTCTCTTCCGTGGGCTGCTTGCCTTCGAGAGCCGCTTCGACGTTCGTGGCGCGGTAGGAGGAGCCGGAGAGCCCGGTCACTCCGATGCGGATGAGGCTGAGTGTGCCGGCTTGCTGCCGTATGCGGGCGGCGATGCCTACCATTGCAAAACCGCTGGCAGGCTGGCGGAACTTCTGGTAGCTGGTGCCTGTGAGACCGGGTTCGATGGGCACGATGATTTCGGCCACGATCTCGCCTGGTTCGAGAGCCGTGGTGAAGGTGTCGAGGAAGAAGTCTTTCGTGGAAAGCGTGCGCGCGCCCGTGGCACTCCGCAGGACAATCTTCGCTTCAAGGGCCTGCAGGGTGGCGGGGTAGTCGGCGGCGGGGTCGGCATGGGCGACACTGCCTCCGAGGGTTCCCATGTTGCGCACCTGGATATCGCCAATGTGCGTGGCGGTCTCGGCGATGAGCGGGCATTTGCCGAGCAGGAGTGTGGAGCTTTCGAGCTCGTAGTAAGTGATGGCCGCGCCGATGTGGAGCTCGCCATCCTGCTCACGGATGTAGCTGAGTTCCTTGAGGCGGCCGAGGTCAACGAGATGCTCCGGCGAGGCGAGGCGCAGCTTCATCATGGGGATGAGGCTCATGCCGCCGGAGAGCGGCTTTGCACCGTTGCCAATCAGTGTCAGCGCTTCATCCAGCGACTGGGGCGCGGTGTAGTCGAATGCGTTGGCGATCATGCCTTAGCTCCATTCACGAGGTTCCAGATCTTTTCATTGGTGAGCGGCATATCGATATGCCGGACGCCGAGGGTTGAGAGTGCGTCGATCACGGAGTTGACCATGGCCGGGGTGGAACCGATGGTGCCTGCTTCGCCTACGCCTTTGACGCCCAGCGGGTTGACTGGTGACGGGGTGACTGTGTGCGAGCTTTCGATCCACGGCATCATGCGGGCACGGGGCATGCAGTAGTCCATGAACTCGCCGGTGATGAGCTGGCCGTTATCGTCATAAACAGCTTGTTCCCAAAGGGCCTGGCCGAGACCCTGGGCGGCGCCACCGTGGAGTTGACCATCGACGAGCAGCGGGTTGAGCTGGTTGCCGATGTCATCCACCGCGACGTAGCGTTTGATGGCGATCTCGCCGGTATCGCGATCGACTTCGCTGACAATGATGTGCGCGCCGAATGGGAAGGCGAAGTTTGAGGGTTCCCAGAACTTGGTGGCGACGAGACCGGGGTCAGTGTCCGGAGGAAGTTTCATGGCGCGGTAGGCTGCGCCGGCGATGGTTTGGATTGTGATTTCTTTACCCGTTTTTGGATCACGGCAGACGCCGTTTTCAAAGGTCACTTCTTCGGCATCGAGCAGCATCTTGCCGAACTTCTTTACCTTCTCTTTGATGTCCTGTAGGGCGTAGTAGAGGGCCGGGCCTCCGACTGCTGTGTTGCGACTGCCGAAGGTTCCGATTCCGTACGGGATGATGGCGGTGTCCCCGTGGAGGACGATGATGTCGTCCATAGGAACGCCCAGTTCGTCGGCAGCGATTTGAGCGAACGACGTTTCCTGGCCCTGGCCGTGGGGCGAGGTGCCGGTGTGAACAGTGACCTTTCCTGTGGGTTCGATACGGACGGTGGCGCTCTCCCAACCCCCGGCGGGTGTGGCCGGCGAGGGTCCGAAGGCGCAGAGCTCGCCGTACGTGGAGATCCCGATACCCATCAGGCGACCAGCGGCGCGGGCCGCTGCCTGCTGTTTGCGGAGATCGTCGTAGCCGATCATGTCCATCGCCTTCTGGAGGGTGGCACCGTAGTCGCCGGAATCGTAGTTGAGGCCGGTGGCGGTGGGAAAGGGGAACTGATCGGGCTGGACGAAGTTTTTGAAGCGGATAGCGGCGGGATCCATGTTGAGTTCGGCTGCGAGCAGATCGACCATGCGCTCAATGCCGTGGGTGGCTTCGGGGCGGCCCGCGCCGCGGTAGGCATCGGTGGGGACGCAGTTGGTGAAGACGCCGACGACATCCGCATCGATATTGCGGAAATTGTAGAGGCCTGGCATCATCAGCACGCTGAGCGTGGGGATGGCGGGGGTGAGCAATTGGTGGTACGCGCCCAAGTCCTGTATGAGCTTGAGGCGGAGGCCGAGCATGGTGCCGTCGCGTTTGGCGGCGAGTTCGAAGTAGTCGACATGGCCGCGGCCTTGGATGGTGACCTGGAAGTTTTCGCGGCGGGACTCGATCCACTTGACGGGCTTGTTGATCTTCATGGTGATGAAGCCCATCAGAGCCTCCTCGGCGTACACGTTGAGCTTGGAGCCGAAGCCTCCGCCGACTTCGGGGGCGATAAGGCGGAAACGATTTTCGTCGATACCGAGCTGGCCGGCGAGGATGGTGCGGGCGAGGTGAGGGATCTGCGTGGAAGTAAAAAGCGTGAGCGCGCGATCGGCCTGCAGCCATTCGGCTACGACGCCGCGGGTTTCCATGGCGTTCGGAACGAGGCGCTGGCTGGTGATGCGCTGCTTGATGATGACGTCGGCATCGGCGAAGGCTTTGTCGATGTCGCCACCGGTTTGGTGGTAGAGGAAAGCTGTGTTGTCTGGCCACTCCGGGTGAACGGCAGGAGCGCCGGGGGCGAGAGCTTTTTCGGGATCGGTGACGGCTTGGGTAACGTCGTAATCGACTTCGACGAGGTCAGCGGCGTCTGCCGCAATGTAGCGGTCTGATGCGACGACGACCGCGACAGGGTGGCCGACGAAGTAAACGCGATCCTGAGCGAGGATGTGGTGGACTGGTTTGCGGAGGCCGGGGAGGTCTGCGCCGCACACGACGGAGCCGACATGGGTGATGTCTTTGCCGGTGAAGATGGCCGAGACGCCGGGGAGCGCGGCTGCTTTTGTGGTGTCGATGCCCTTAATGTTGGCTGCGCCGTGAGGGCTGCGGACGATGACGGCGTGCTGCATGCCGGGGCGTTTGATGTCTTCGACGTAGGTGGCGGTGCCGGTGATGAGGCGGGGATCTTCTTTGCGGCGGAGGCGCTTGCCGACGAGCTTCTCGATTCTTGTGACGGTGGTGGCCATGGGTTACGCTCCTGCTTTCGCGGCGGCGCGGACGGCGTTGACGATATGTTGATAGCCGGTGCAGCGACAAAGATTGCCGTCGAGCCCTTCGCGGATTTCGACGTCTGTTGGGTGCGGGTTGCGTTCGACGAGTTGTTTGGAAACCATGATCATGCCGGGGGTGCAGAAGCCGCACTGGAGCGCGTGCTCATTCCAGAAGGCTTCCTGCATGGGGTGAAGTTTGCCGTCGGCGGAGGCGAGGCCTTCGATGGTGAGAATTTCCGCGCCGTTGGCCTGGACGGCGAACATGCTGCAGCTTTTGATGGCTTTGCCGTTCAGTTCGACGGTGCAGGCTCCGCACAGAGAGGTCTCGCAGCCTATGTGGGCACCGGTGAGACCGAGGGTTTCGCGGAGATAGTGGATCAGCAGGAGCCGCGGCTCGACTTCGTGGGTTTGCCGGGCGCCGTTGATGGTCACGGAGATGATTTGCTTCGTCATATATGTATACGGGTTTGCGCGCGAGATGGAATCCCCCGAAAGTATATCCGAAGACGCGGGCTGCGGGGGGGCGGACGCAGTTCGGGATTAGGTATGGGCCGGTGATTCGGTCTGGACGGGGTTTGGTCAGATTCAGGCGGCTTTGGGATTGCGGAATGAGGCTCCTTCGTTCCCGGTGGTTCGTTTTTGGGGGTGCTTTTGGCTTTGATTTGCTTTTTGGAGCCGAAGGTGGCCGTAGGCGAGGCGTGTGATTTCGGAAGTTGAAAATCCGAAGCCATTTTCTTCCAGGATGTAGCTTTCACGTGCGGCAATGGCGAGTTGGGTGAGGAGAATTTCTTCTTCCAGCGCTTTGTCGCGGGCTGTTTTGCGTTCCGTTTGCAGTTCTTTGAGTTGTTTTTCGTTTTTCTCGATTTTTGGCACACCTTGTGCCAAGCCCGCAAGCTACACCAGAACCCGAAACCGACCGACCCACCCAGTCGTTGCCACGAATTTTGATCACGGATGGTTACACGAGGATGCGGATTGGTCGGGTTGCAACTCCCTTGACTCAGAACTGTCACAAGGGCACCGTCAGCCGTGCAGGCTGCAGCGCGCAGCAGCGTTCCGAGGATTTAAGCCTTGAAACACCATCACGCGACTACTCAATAGTTGGCAGTTCGAGCCGCCCAAGAGAAACCGGATTCCGTCGCGCCGGTCCTATCTTGCGGTTGCAGCATCCGGAACTGGTCGTCTCGAAACAGAAATTACGTCAGGTCGAGACGATACAAATGGTTCGGGAGAAGAGGGAAAACGAAACACAGAATCTGGGATTTTCATCGCGGCCGTTCGTCTTGTGCGGTCTTCCCGTAAAGCGGCCGGCGGCGGGATGTTTGCTCCATGAACGCCGTAACGGGCAGTTCGTCCTGCAGATCACGGGACATCCGACCTACGGTCTGCCTTGGGGACAGGACAGGCTTGTATCAATTTTTCTTGCGACCATGGCAGTCCGGCAGCAGAGCCCCAGAATTACGTTCGACAGCGCCGCCGGCATGCTGGACACCTTTGGAATGCAGCAGGGCGGTTCGCAATACCGCCGTCTCGTCGGATCCTTCCAACGCATTTTCGGCGCTACGATCTTTTTCGGATCCGATACGCAACGAGCGCGTGCCGCCGTCGTCCATCGTGCCCGCTTTAATTTCATGGCCGAGGCTCGAATCTGGTTTTCCAGAGACCCCGATCAGAGGCTACTGCCTGGCGATTGTTAGAACGTGATTGTTCTCAACGACGAGTTCTATCGTGAAGTCTCCAGCCACCCGATTCCGACCGATCTGGAGGCAGCTAAAGCTCTTTCGTCCAGCCCGGCCGCACTCGATTTGTTCATGTGGCTATCGTATCGGTGCTTTACTGCGAAGGGTCCGGAACGGGTGCCACTGTTCGGCGAATTCGGTCTCGTGAGCCAACTCGGCAGCGCGGATTACTCGAGACCTCGGAAATTCCGGGAAAAGCTGGAGGGCTGGTTGACGCTGGTAAGGGCGATGTGGCCCGAGTGCCCGGCCGTTGTCGACTCGGATGGCACAGAACTGTTTGTGGACAGGGCTAACGCCGTCCTGCCTCTGGGAGATCTCAATGCACGAAACTGACCGGGAACAAGGAAGAGGCATGTTTCAGCCGTCAGATATCGATGTATCTGGCGAAGCACGTTGGCGGCTGGAGCATGCCAAAAATCGGAAAGTTCTACAACGGCCGCCATCACACCACGGTGTTGCACGCGATTCGAAAGGTCGAGCAACTGCGCAGGTCGGACGATTCGATTGATGCTCTTATTGAGATGCTGACGGTCGCCTTGAACCCAGCGATGGACGGTCAGCGCCCAGAAACGCCGAAACAGAAATGGAGGGCCGCAATCGTTGACGCTGTCGCAGTCCGGGTACTCGAGATGCTGGCGCAACTGCCGGATGAAGTGAAAATAGTTAGTACCAACGGGAATCGAATGTATGAGATACCGTTTTAGGCCATGTTCCCCTGTGCTAAGTCTTGTGTTTTCAGTGCGTGCTGTGACGGCAATGGCATACCATTTCACTCTGTTGCACTGTTCTGTGACCTCCTTGTGACGTCGGAGGACGTTCGGGCTCGGATTGCATCGCCAGGAAAAGTGGCGGTTTTTGCCCTGGGCCCTCAGCTCCTGCCCACGCGCCGAACGTACCGCACCTTGGATTTCCAGTCGTCGTTCGGTCGGAATCCGCTCGTGGCCGGGCGCATCCACTCCAGAACGCCGCGCCTCACCAATTGATGCACAGCGCGACTAACCGCGGGGTTGCGACGGGCTCCCATTGCCCGCGTGACAACGCGCAGGTCGTAGACGTCGGAGCCGGGACTGGCGGCTGCGCCTGCCAGGTGGTTGAGTATCGCCTGCTGCACCGAACCGCAGGGATGTGGCGTCACCGCTGAGTTTATCCCGTCGTGTGGCACCGGCAAAGGCACCATCCTCGGAAGGACATATTTTGATGACCCTTCGGCCCTGAGATTTAGCCCTCAATGTGGGAAACCAGAAAGGATCTTCTGAATCCAGTGCCACACCTCTGGATTCAGGGCTGCTGTGGCGAGCACACCTCCAATTGCGTTCTCGGTGATGCTCCGAATGCTCCGTCCAGCTTCCTCCACGATTAGAGGGTTAGGTTAATCCGAGAGCTGCGCGCCAATGGTGGCGAGCTGCGCAGCGGCCTTTCCTGCTTGGGCAGAAGTTCGCGACTTTCTCGAAGTACGTTTGTGGTCTTTCAACAGAGCATCCATTACCCGGATATGAAGCTGAGGAGCGCGTCGACGCGTTCACTACATGGCGCGAGTGGTTAACTGATGGACTTCTTTCTGAGCCGTTTACCGTTATTCACATCGACGCACATTCCGATTTGGGATCGGGAGTTGGGAACAATACCGAGCATTTTGTTTCGACCGAGATCTTAACTCTACCGCTGGAGGCCCGCAGAAATCCGAAGTTCGGGCGGAAGCATCTCAATTCGGGTAATTAGTTGATCGGCGCGATTGCTTGTCGGTGGCTGCACCATCTCACTTACGTTTACCCGTCTGACCCTGTCGCACCTGCACCGCTGCAACGATTTCTGAATAGACGTGGAGGAATGCAGGACGCTTATCCGCCTTTCCTTAATCCATGGTGTTTCCGCGACCATCTTCTAAGCACGGGGAAAATTGAACTACGCCAGTTCCAAGATGGGCCAAAGAGGGACGAGAGTGAACCAATCTCTGTTGAACCTGCAGTTGAATTCCGCGCTGTCAAAGCTGATGCGTTTTCAGACGTGGGATTTACTCATTTGTTCTTAGCTCGATCGCCGCAATACACACCTGAGGAGACGGACTCCCTTCTCGATGTCATCCGAGGCTACTTCACGGCGATTTAAGAGGCTATTCTGCGCCGCTGGTTCGGGTAGAGTGACGCGCTATACGGAGAATGGCAGGGCTGAACCGCCGCGCGCACCCCTTTGTACGGTTGGCCGACTATCCGCTCGGTAGCTGAAAGCGGCGGCCTCTCCGACGAACGATGTTTCCCGCCAGTCCGCCGGTCTGCCAACCAGTGCTGCCATTTGGTTAAAGATGAGAGATTGACGGCGTCCCTTTGCAACAGACATTTGCGATTTCGCTCAGTCACTGTCCCGAGCCCGCAACGGGCCTGCGAATGGTTTGTGGAGTTCGCCCGAAGATTAAACCGATTTATTTGCAACTGACACCTGCGACATCCGAACCGCTGATTTCATTGAGCTCCCGTGCCGTCGCAAAACTTACCGGTTTTAAGACGGAAACCGGTTCCGAGTGGATATAAGATCGGCAGCGTGAGCAAAGTATAATCGGCAGCCGGGAGAGTTCGCCAATGAATCGGATAGCTGCTGTCGTTTTCGCGGTCACCTTGCTCGTTCCAGGACGCCTCATGCTGACCGGCCAGGAAGCGGCGAAGCCGTCTCTGTACACTGGTGCTCATGCGGAGGCCGGCCGGACATCGTACGAAAACAGTTGTGGGAAATGCCACGCCTACAGCTTGCTCGGACGCACGAGCCAGGCGAGCTTCCACCCGTCTCTGGATTAACCGCGGCCTATCAGGAATTCATTGGAAAGTCCGGTCGAGTCCCTCCCTTTGTCGGCAAAACCTTCCTAAGCCGGTGGGGGCAAAAAACCGCGGCCGAACTCATAGCGCGGTTTCAAGTCACCGCCAATGACCCATTTTTCCAATTTGAGGGCATGAATGACGATGTCGTCGCAAACATAACGGCCTACGTTCTCCAGATGAACGGAGCAAAGCCCGGACCCCAGTCTTTGACTAAGACCACAGCCGCCGTTGTCAATTCGACAGTTCAGTGAGCACCGGCTCTTTTCGCAACGACGCCAAACCAAAGCGAACTCTCAACCCGAAGGCTTGTGTGGATAGGGCGACATAACGCATTGCACAAGGACCATTTGTGAGACGCGCTCGCCGGCATTGGTCGCTCTTCGTCATTGTCTTCGTATTGCGCTCAGCTGAGTTCTTGGGCGAGTCCGATGAGAAGCCCTTCAGGCCCGCGGATGTAGCAGAGCCGATACGCGTCTCTATACCGGACTACTTCGCCTACGAGCTGCGCGCCGCGCTTGCGGAGCCTTTCAAGCGTCTCGTCGATGTCGTCTACGGCGAACATGACGCGGAGATACCCTAGAGCGTTCACCGGGGCGTTGCGGTGATCCGCGACGACAGGCGGCGTGAGGAAACGGGAGAGCTCGAGCCGGCTGTGGCCGTCCGGCGTGCGCATCATGGCAATTTCGACGCGCTGATCGCCCAATCCAGTGACACGTCCGGCCCATTCTCCTTCGATCGTGGCCCGCCCTTCGAGCTCGAGGCCGAGCTCGCGAAAGAAATCAATCGTCGCTCCGAGGTCATCGACGACGATTCCTACGTTGTCCATCCGTTTGAGCGCCATGTCTCCAATCTACAAGGGGGGCGTCTAGTCTGAAAACGGACCCTTTGTGCAACGCCGAAACACGAGCGCGACGTGGGGCCTGAGAGATCGCTCCCGAATAGCGGCCTACTCGGGGCGGATAACGCGCCACTGGGAAGTGACCCCTACCGGGCGTTCACGTTCGGAATGCCGACGATCCGCTCAGAGGCCCGCCCCGGCGCAGGCGTGGGATGAACCTCACGCGATAATCTGACACAGTGCGGACTACGCAATCTATCGTTCGGCGGCCTGAGACCACAACGGGGAGCGCCGATGCCGGGCGCGGACAGCTCAGCTCTATCCCGTACGACCTGCTGCGGGAAGCCTCCGGACGGCTTCGCGTGCTCGCCCTGGTGGTGGCGGCTTTGTGGATTGTGGGCATCACGCTCGATCACGTCTTTGAGCCGCAGACAGTTCGCGGAACCGTTGGCGGCCTGATCCCCATTGCCGACCTGATTGCCGCCTCCTCCGTCGCCTGCTCACTGGCGCTTTACTGGTGGGCGGGGCGCGAAGGGCAGAATCCGCGCGTCAC
>JAUZEU010000179.1 GCA_030838885.1 Bryobacterales bacterium
TCGGAAATGCATCGATGATTGGCTTGAGAACCGGGGAAGCAGTCACGACCCGGGCGCGAACCGCCGCATTTGGCACGGAGCCGATCAGAGTTTGACCCAGTGTCTGGCGGAGACCTTCGTAATTAGCGAAGAAGAAAGCCTTATCCTTTATCACGGGTCCACCCACGTGGGCGCCGAACTGGTTCAGGCGGAAGGGAGGAATCTGCGCGCCATCAAACGGTGAGCGAGTGTCCAGCGCGTCATTACGCAGGTAGTCATACAGAGAACCATGAAACTGGTTGGTCCCCGTTTTCGACACAACATTTACCTGTGCGCCTCCTGCGGAACCACTCTCGGCAGTGTAGACGCTGGTAGCGACCCGGAATTCCGCGATCGAATCGAGCGAGATACTCAGGCGGGTTTCGGCCTTCTGCGTCTGTTCCTGCACGCCACTCGTATCGATTCCGTCGAAGGTGAAGTTACTGTCGTCAAGCGAGTGGCCGTTGAAGCGAATGCTGCGCTGCCCACCATCGCCCGTGTTAATCGCACCCGGGGCGAGGATCATCAGCGTCGCCCAGTTACGGCCATTGATCGGGATTTCGCGGATCTGAGGCGATTCGATAACTCCGTCGATCTCCGCGTTCGTTCGATTCAGAGCTTCGGTGGAAGCGACGACCTGCACGGAATCCGAAATCGCGCCGACCTCCAGCTTCACATCCAGTGTCCGCACTTGGCCGAAAACCAGATCGACGCCGGTGATCTCAAAAGGCTTAAATCCGGTTTTCGAAATAGAAACGGCGTAACTGCCAACGGCCAGCGACGGAAATTGATAAAGCCCGTTAGTCCCGGTCGCGGAATTCCGATGAAAGCCGTTAAGAGTCGAGGTCAATTCGACCATGGCCCCCGCAATAATCGCGCCGGATGAATCGGTCACGGTGCCGTTGATCGCCGCACGGTCCTGAGCGTACAACGGGGAAATCGCCGAACCCAGAACGGTCGCGAGGCAGAAGACTCGCAAACGTGCGAGCGAACACAATATAAGCGGCGAATGTATCTTAGACATGAGGTGAACTGTTTCCTTTTGTCCGGACAAGAACCCCAATTCTAGAAGCGGGGCATGACAGGTGAGTGAACGTCAGGTGAAAGCTCGGTTAGGTGCCCGTTGTCACCCCGTTTATCCGATACCAGGCCCTTGGTAGACGTACCATTTCATACCTCCACAACTTGCAATTACCAGGCACCCCCGGGTGACTACGACGGCATTTGTCGTGGGCGGAACGGCAGACTCTGCGCGTGTTAAATACTGTTGGTATCAACGAACGTCGCGAGCTTGCCCTTTACACGAGATCCAATAGGTGCCGTTATGACGACTAGAGTGAGCCGGGCAAGGCCCGAGGGTCGTTTCCTGGGCCTGCTACGCACAGCGGCCCTGATCGCCATGCCGGCTGGGGCCGTGGGCTCGGTTAGTTTGATGCTGCATGCGGGTCGCCGTAACAACTCCCCAATCCTGCTGGCACTTTTCGCCGTCTGGGTGCTCTCCCCGTTCATAGCCCTCGTGTTGGCCAACGTGGTATCTAAGCACTGGTCGGTTCTTACCCAGGCGACGCTCTATAGCATAACGGTGGCTCTGGCGCTGGGCTCTTTGGCGATCTACGGAAATGTTGCCTTGGGTGCCCCCAGGGCAAAGACTGCTTTCGTGTTCGTTGTTGTTCCCCCGGCGTCATGGCTTCTTCTCGCAATCGTTGTCCCCGTAGCTGCCCGGATATCTGACCGGCTGTCACGTCGAGCCAACGGTCCCTAAGTAGGTCGCAGTTCGCCGTCACACAGTGCTGGTACCCCACGAGCAACGAAGGGTCTCGTTTATTTCACCAAACTCCCGGGTGCGGTGAGATCAGCAGCGCGGCTTTGGACGGCGTCCCTGCCCTGTGATTCCGGATCGCCTGCGAACGCCTGGATTTGGCGCACCCCAACCATTTTTCCGTAACCGATTTATGCTTCCTGTCGTCCAGCGGGCGTGCTACAAGACCTGCGGATGGGTATTCGGATGCTGCTGAAGCAGCCTGGAAGATCGTCGTAAGGCACACGATACAGGATGCTGGTAGATGGCTTTGCCACGGTGGAGAGGGCAGTAATTGCTCTGCAAGCAAAGGCGAAGCGCCCGACACGTCGATCGCAGGCCCTGATCGAGACCGGATCATTTGGCCGGATTCCGTACAGCAGGTCTACAGCGAGCCTCGACGATAGCCACGCTGCCGGCAGACCGGGCGCAACATGTGTTGCGTGCTTGCTTTGAAAGCTGATCAGGTTCAGAGCAGCCAGTCACCGTTCTGGACAACCTCCAACAAAGCCCGCGCGGGAATCGGGGGCTTGAGCACCATCGGTGTCGCGAAACCGACACACCAGACCCGGGCAATGTCGGAGCCATCGATGTCAAACGAACAGCATTGTCGAGGTTCACAATCTCATCGCCAACGCCCTATTTATGCAGCTTAGGTGAGGCACATTGCTGTAGCGCATGTGAATGCCCCGGCCCTCCAAGGCCGGTGCCGCGCAACAGGAATGGGAAGCAATCGCCGGGAACAACTGGTCGCCCGGTTCCGAACCTGAGACGATGCGCATCGAGGCTTCCACCAAAGAGCCAGGGGCATCCTGCATAACTAGTCATTGGGGCGATGATCCTTCAGGTGCCGATAGTCCGCCACTGGATCGAGTAGTCGCAGGATATGCTCACCCAGCTTTCGATTAAACCGATAAGCCAGCGTCGCGTCCGCGGCATCTGGGGCCTCGGCCAGTTCGACCTCCGGATTATCCACTATTATTTCGCCGCTGTTCCTGATGCGAAGCTCCGAGCCGACCTGCAGGGGGATCCTTTCTTCATTACCGTTACTCGCGACCTTCTCCGATTGCGCAAGCTTGGCGGCCAGGATGTCGAGCTTCACGATGCTCGGTGGCTGAGCGAACAACTCGGACGCTCTCGCTTCAAGGGCGGCGGCGACCTTGCCCGAAAGGTGTGCCTTCCGACCCTCCTCATGAGGGAAGACATCAAAGATGCCGAATGTCGACGGACCCATGCGGATCGCGAACCATGCCGTAGTGTCAGGCTCGGACCGGACAATCGGCAAGCTGTCGCAAAGGAAAGCCTCAACGTCCTTTTCCTTTCCCTGCTTCGCTTCCAGTCGAACGAACAGTCCTGTGTTAACCATTTGGTCAGTTCCTTTCTTCGATCGTCTAACCCTGAACTTCACCTGCGGGTTTTGAAACCCATCCATCGCGCATTTCCGCGTCCCATTTGCCAACTCCCGCTGTGTCAAGCGGTATCAGCACCTCTCCTTTGTCAACCACAGGTACCGGCGCTTTGTGAAGGGTCAGCACTTCCGGTCCGCCGAAACCGTCGATAGCAGCGGCGGGCATAGTTTCCGGAATTTCGATGTCTCCGGAAGGCTTCTCGTCTGAGTGATTCTTTGTCTCGACGCTCATCGCTCCTGCCTCTCTCCAGCCGCTCGCCGACACACCCGCACGTTCGTCTCCAGGCAGCAGGGTATACGTGTAGCATCATCCTGCCCTCGTCACTTGTTCCATCCAGCCTTCGACAGGTGACGTCTATCGCTGAACCAAACGGTTGAAGTGTATTTGCGGCGCCGGGTAAGGTTCCAGGAGGTACCGCGCGGCCATTGTCCGAGTCAGGGAGGGGACAGTCAAGAGTAGTCCAGAATAGGATAGACCCAAACCGACTCGGTAACTCAGTCGCAATCCTACGGCAGCGTGAGATTTCGCCATTGATATGCCTGTGTACATGCCGGCGCTGACCCGCAGTTCCACAACCTCATCTTGCCGATTCAGGATCCATACTCGCGCAACGCCGCATCCAGAGGTTTGACGATAGCTTCGACGCATTCCTGAAGGATTTCCCGCAGCGACTTCAATTTCGTAAGTGCCAGTCCAACGTCCGCGCCACCCTCAGATATTCAAGCGCACTCAACCGATCATCTGCACTTACTGGCCGTTGTCGCCGCCGAACGTCTCTCCGGAAAATAAAGCCAGTGCGGGCTGCCATACGGCCAGGCCGCGCGAATTCTACCTTCCAGTTCTTTTTTGCCTGTCGCGAGAGCGCGTCCGGCAGCAGAATGTCAGCTGCCATGAATCGCCCTCAGTATCTGGCGCCCTCGGAGAGCTTGAAATAATGGCTCCGTGCCTCTGGTTCCAAGCCGCCGTCAGTTCATGGGCCTTCTCGCGGCGCCGTTCCTGCGCGCTCAGGGATCCGCCTCGCGCAACGTTCGCGCGCGCCCCCGTTCAAAGCCTTCGGGGTTGCCGTTCAACGCGCACTTTACGGATATTGCGGCGGAAGCCGGATTGCACTTTCCCACAGTGTACGGCCCGACGGATCACAAGGACTACATCATCGAGACAATCGGCTGCGGTTGCGCCTTTATCGATTACGACAATGACGGCTGGATGGATCTTCTGGTCCTGAGCGGCAGGCTCGGTACAGAAACGGCTCGCGGTGCGAGCAGTCGGCTCTACAAGAACAACCGTGACGGCACCTTCACAGACGCCACGGAAAAGGCCGGATTGCTGCGGTCCATGTGGGCGTCCGGCGTCACTATCGGCGATTACGACAACGACGGGTTCGACGATATCTTCATCACCGCCTATGGAACCAACGTGCTCTACCGCAATAAGGGCGATGGTACTTTCGAGGATGTCACGAAGGAATCTGGCCTTCTCGAAACCGGAACCCGCTGGGGCGCCGGGTGTACCTTCGTGGATTACGATCGTGACGGAAACCTGGACCTGTTCGTCTCAAACTACCTGACTTTCGATCTGGCACACGCGCCGAAGCCCGGATCGAGCGGGACATGCACCTGGCGCGGCGTGCCGGTGAATTGTGGCCCGCGCGGACTGCCTTACTCGCATCACACCCTGTACCGGAACAACGGGCGCGGCGTGTTCACAGATGTCAGCAAAGAATCCGGTATAGGGCGCGTGCGGCCTGGCTATGGGATGACTGTCGCGGCCGCCGATTTCGATAATGACGGCTGGCCCGATATCTACGTGGCCTGCGATTCCACCCCCAGCCTGCTGTTTCGGAATAAACACGACGGCACCTTTGAGGAGGTTGGTTTGGCGGCCGGCTGTTCCCTGAGCGAAGATGGCCTGGAGCAGGCCGGCATGGGCGTGGGTATCGGAGACGT
The DNA here is from genome assembly GCA_030838885.1 of Bryobacterales bacterium. Classification (GTDB taxonomy): domain Bacteria; phylum Acidobacteriota; class Terriglobia; order Bryobacterales; family Bryobacteraceae; genus BOG-234. The sequence continues at coordinate 5,172 of JAUZEU010000179.1, forward strand.
GAACCTCGACGGCAACCTCGATATTTTCAAAACGCACTTCATGAACGACACCAACGTCCTTTATGTCAACAATGGCAAAGCCTCTTTTGACGATCAGACGATCGCCGCCGGACTCGGAGTGGAGACTCGCTTTGTGAACTGGGGCGCCGGTATCGTGGATTTGGATAACGACGGGAATCCGGACCTCTTCTATGTCACGGGAAATGTATATCCCGAGGTGGAACGTCAGCATCCGGATTATCCACTGAAAACACCGCGCGTCATGTTCCGAAACCTGGGCACCGGCAGGTTCGAGGAACTACTGGATCAGGGTGGTCCGGGTATCACTGCGGCTCATTGCAGCCGGGGTTGCGCGTTCGGCGATTTCGATAACGATGGTGACCTCGATATCCTCATCGTGAATCTGAACGAAGCGCCCTCCCTGCTGCGAAACGACGTGCGGGGCAATCATCACTGGCTGAAGGTAAGGCTGACAGGCACGCAGTCGAACCGGAGCGCCATTGGTGCCCGGGTCACATGTTCATATTCAGGGAAACGCCAGGCGCAGGAAGTCATGGCGCAATCGAGTTTCTATTCCTGTAACGATCCGCGCCTGCATTTCGGCCTCGGCCCGGCAACCACTGCCGATCTCGAGATACGCTGGCCGAACGGAGTCAGGCAGGAACTCAGGGCGGTGAAGGCGAATCAGATCCTGACCATTCGCGAGTCAGCGCAGCGGTGATTCTTTTGGGATGTCCGGATCGGCCGCTTCGTCGGCACGCGGCTTCAGCATCATGCCTTTGTACACCTGACCCAGCCGTTCCTTCATCGTTTTGAATTTCTGAAACTGAGCAAGTTCACTCTCGGCTTCTCCCGCGCGTCCCGTTGCGCGGTAAGCCTGCGCCAAACGGTAATGCGCGACTGAACTGTAAGGTTCAGCCTTCACAGCGCGTTCCAGAAGAGGTGTTGCTTTCTGTGGTTCGTGCATCGAGACCAGAGTCTTACCAAGACCAAGGTTCGCATCACCGTCGTCGGGCGCAAGCGCAACGGCGCGTGCAAAATGGTCATACGCGGCTTTCAGGTCCGAATGCCGGAAAGCAATTTCCCCGAGTCGGCATTCCGATTTCTGATCCATGGGATTCGCGGCCAGCGCAGCCTGATACTGCTGTTCAATCTCTTGCTCCGGCTTTGACGTGGAGCCCGCAAGCAGTTCCGCAAGCTCAAAGTGGATTCCTGGCATTTGCGGTCCCAGCTTCAAAGCCTCCCGATACTGACTGATAGCGGCCTCGGTCTGTCCATGCCGCGCCAGCTCCTGGCCCATAATCTGATGCATGCGCGCGGAATCGGAATCGGTCATGACCATCGCCAAAGTAGTTTCATCAGCAAGATCTGAGTAGATGCGGTGCGCCGTGTAGAGCACATCGGGGTCGGCAGGCATCAGTTGGCGGAGCACGCCAGCCACCCCCGCTGCTTTGTTGAGATCGCGCGACGCATAGTAGATCTCGATCAACTCCATCCCGATCTGCACCCGGATCCTATCCTCAGTGAGATGAGAAAAAGCGGCTTCGAGATCGGTCTGCGCATGGGAGTCGCCCGCGCGCTTCTCGCTCATGCCCAGCAATGCGGCCAGCTTCCACAACTCGGGCTTTAGCTGCAGCGCGGCCCGAAGCTGGGGCAGCGCCTGGTCATAAGCGCCTTTGAAGAAAAGCAAAGTGCCCAGGTTGGCGTGCGCATCCAGGTTCTGCGGATCGGCTGCGAGCACGGCCTGGTATTCGTGAATTGCCACATCGGGCTGGTTGGCTTGCAAGGCATGCTGCGCAGCCCGCCGATGAGTCTCAACATCGGCAGCCAGCGAAAGTGCGGAAAAAAGTATCGCGCCGGCCCCGGCGCGCAGCAGGATTCCCCTCATCAGAATGACAATCGTGCGCCCAGTTGCAGAACGCGTCCTCCCACCAGGGTGCTGGTAATGATCGCCACTCCTGGCGTTCCGATGTTCCCGCTCGGATTATCGAAGCTCGGATGATTCAGAACGTTCGTCGCATCGAAGCGAATCTGCAGGTTCGCTTTCTCATGCGGAACGGGGAAGGTGAAGTTCTTACCCATGGAGAAATCCACCTCTGTCATGCGGGGCCCGCGAAGAATGTTACGGCCCGCATTGCCATAGTGGAAGGGCGCCGGTTGCGCGAACGCCGCCGGATTGAACCACCGTGAAATCGAAGGGTTCGGCACAGAGGGATTTCCCACCACGTCCGGATACCAGTTCCCCGAAAGCGCCCCGGTCAGGTTCTGCGTTCCCATAGTAGGCGTGAATGGCGTTCCAGACTCGGCTAAGAATATGACCGAAGCCTGCCATCCGCCCAGCACGGCATCCAGCACCGGCCTGCTGTTCTGGAGCCAGGTCCGGCCCCTTCCGACGGGAAGCTGATAGACCACGTCACCTTTGAGCATCTGTGGCCGGTCAAAGTTTGAGAACCCGTAGTTCATAGACGGGTTATAGGCGTTCTGGTAAACCTGTGTGCCACCCCGTCCTCCCCAGCCCGCCGAGTCCTGGTCGTCCAGGAATTTGGACCACGTATAGTTCACGTCAAACGACAGCCCTTGCGTGAATCGCTTCGTCAGCGAGAGTTGCAGGGAATCGTAGTTCGAAAGGGCGTTGAAGGTATTCCCGTTGATGGTTAGGAATTGTGGGAACGGCCGGTTCGACTGCGGATTGGCAAGGCCCAACCGGGCTGCGGGCACTTGGTTGACGTCGACGGGGAATGAAAGCCCGGTCGCATGACTCCCAATATAGGCGCCCTGCGCGACCATTTGCCCCGGAAGCTGCCGCTCCACGCTGAACGACCACTGATAGTTCTTCGCAATGGGCGTGTGGTACGGATAATAGGGAACGTCGTGACCATTGTAACCGCCCGGATCGCGTGATGCCGCTACATAATTCAATGGCGGATTTGGATCCGAGAACGTGAACACAGGCTGTGTCTGATTCGTCTGAGATAAAGACCCGCTCGCATTCGCGCCGAATCCTTCGGCACCTGCCACATAGGTGTCCTCACTCCACATGTAGCTGTATATCCCGAAGCCGCCTCTCACCACCCAGTTGGGCCTTGCCGACCACGCGAATCCAACGCGCGGCAGCCAGATGTTGTTGACTGGCGCCTGTACCGAAGTACGGCCATTCACAGGTGCGAACCACATGGCGCCTTTCCCTCCTGTCACCGGGTTAGTAAGATTCGGATCGAAGGCTCCGACGCGATTGTGCAGCTCGTGCCAGCCTCCCATCACCTGATAACGAATGCCGAGATTCAGCGTGAGTGTCGGGCGAATCTTGACGTCATCCTGCACAAAGAACTGCGGCTGGATCTGGCGCATGGCGATGATAGGGCTGTTCGTTGCGTTCCAGGAGTCCACTTGCCCGAGAAGAAAGTCCGCGTACCCAAGCCCTCCGACTGAGGAGAATGGAGCCTGTTTGCTAAAGACTCCACTGAACGTGAAGTTACCGGAACTCACGTTGCCCCAGGGCGTGTCGTTGTCCTCCATATAGAGAATCTCCGCTCCGAAGTGCAGAATATGCTTGCCGCGAATCATTGTGACCACGTCCGAAGGATCAAAGGAATTTTCTGCGTAAATGGCATTTGCTCCCGGGGCCATGCTGGTGGCGCCAACGGGGCCCTGAACGGTGATGCCAGGAAAGATGTCCGCCTTCGCATAAGTCCACCCAAGCTTCTGCGCATAACCCTTTCCAAGCGTCTGGGGAGTGTACCAGTTACCCTGCCGTGTGAAGCCGAAGCGGAATTCGTTAACTATGGTGGGGGTGACGCTCCACACATCTGAGAGTTGTGTATTGTAAGAATCCGTGTCGCCGTTAAGGCAGTCGATCGGGCAGTCCGGAGTAAGCGCGAAATTCGGATTGTCCTGCTGAGTGATCGAGTAAGTCACCCGGTTGTTCTCTGATACGGTGTAATCGATGCGCCCGAACCATCTGAGTACCGGAGACGTGCTGGGCAGCGCGCCCAGCCAGTTATTTACGTAACCCGGAAGAGTCGGTTGCGGAAAGAACTGCTGGGTAGAAAGGGCCAGTCTGTCTTTCCGGCTTGCGGGTATGACATTCCCGGGAAACGCGGTGCGTACGCCGTTAGTCAGGGTCGCCGGGTCGTAGACGGTGGGGAAAATCGGATTAGAGAAGTTTCCCGCGCGCATATCGGCTGTCGGGTACGTATAGAACGGGTATGAAACGCTGTTGTTGATCAGCTTATCTACATTGAAGAAAAAGAACATCTTGTCCTTTTTGATCGGCCCGCCCACCGATCCCCCAAAGTTGTGATACCGCTGATTCGGCACCACCGGCGCAAAGAAGCTGCGCGCATTGAAAAAACTGTTCTGCAGAAACTCATACAACGATCCGTGCCATTGATTCGTTCCGCTCTTGCTGATCTGATTGAATACCAGCGCGCCCGTCCCGTACTGTGCTGTAAACGTAGCTGTGTTGATCTGAACTTCCGCCACCGCCTCGAAGTTCGATGTGTTCAGGTTAGCGCTGTGCGGCAGAGTAGTAGAAGCGCCGTCCGCAAGGAAGTTCGCATAATACGGCAGCGCCCCGTTTGCCGCGATACCAGTCCCCGATCCCGACGCACCTGGCAGGATTCTGGTGAAGTTAGACCAGTCACGCCCCACGTTGGGCAGTTCCTGCATGGTCTGCGCCGAAAGTATTGCGGTCTGTTCGGCGCTGTCCGTATGAAGCAGCGGTGCCTGCTCGTTCACTTCTATCTGCTGTTGTGTCGCGCCGACTGTCATTTGGACGTTCATGGTAACAGTGCCGACCGGAAGAGTAATCCCGCTTCTCACAAGCGTGTCGAAACCTTCCTTAGCGAAGGTAACCTGATACTGGCCCGGGAGAATGGACACGGCATCATACAGACCATCGGCATTTGTTGTAAGTCTGCGCCTCACACCAGTCTCAGTGTTCAGGATGTCTACAGTGACTCCAGGGATGACCCTGCCTGCCGGGTCGGTCACCGTGCCCCGCAGATCGGCTGAGTTTGTACTCTGCGAAAGCGCTGTGCCTGTAATGCACAGAGTTGCGACGATAAGGGCCAAGCCCTTCTTGCGAAGGAGTCCTCCGAATCGATTCTGAATTCTAATTTGATGGTGGGAGTTTTTGGTTTGGTGGGTGTTTATGGAACTGAACATGAAACTACACTCGCTACGCGGCGATCCTGCTGAGGATAGCCAGATGTCATCACGAACACCTGCCTGCTACCTGATACGAGCACGACCCTCTGCTGCCCCAAGGCTAGTTCATCAAATTGACCGGCGCAATCGGACTTAGTGACGCGGCTCACCAACAACTACAAAAGTAGCAATTTCAGGCGAATCGCATGAGCACACCTCACTCAGCACGTAGTACGTGAATCGGATCAGTCCTGACCGCACGAGTCAGCGCGGGCAAGGCGGCAATCACTGCTGCTACAGGAATCGCAATCAGAGGCAGCCCGAGTACAGCCGCATCGGCAGGCTTCACCCCGTAGAGCAATGTCTCGATGTAACGTACAGATGCCATGCTGAAACCAACTCCTGCGGTCGCGCCCAATAGCACCATGGAGAACACATCCTGCGTCACCCGGCGCACAAGATCGCCCGCCTGCGCTCCCAGCGCCATGCGAATGCCAATCTCCCGCTGCCGCTGAAAGACGGAGTAGTCGAGCACTCCATAGAGTCCAATCCCTGCCAGTGCCAGCACCACAACTGCAAAGAACAGAGCCAGCATAGCCAGCAGCCTCTCCCGCACGGTTTGCGACTCAATAATTTCGTTCTGCGTCCGGATGCCCCTGATTCGCGATCCAGGCAGCACACGCGTTATCTCCTGACTCAGGATGGGCGCGAGTGCCAGCGGGTCCGGGTCAGTCGTGCGCACGACAAACGTTCCCTCAACTCTCGCCTGCAATGTCCCGTCATCATTCGTTCTGTGAAACGGTATATAAACGACAGGCAGAACCGGTTCCCGCAGAAACCGGTAAGTCGCGTCCCTGACCAGGCCCACTACCTGAAACCGCATATCGGGCCAATAGCCCGTTGACCTTGCCTCAAACCACCTGCCAATCGGATTCGCCCCGGAAAGATACTTCCTCGCGAACGCGATATTGACGATGGCCGCTCCGGTGCCCACGCCTGCAACCGGGCTGATGTCCTTGGCCCGGAAGTCTCGCCCGTCAAGCAGTGGAATATTCATTGTGTCCACCCACCCCGGTGAGACATTCAGGAACCAGGCAATCTGTTCGTCAGTAGGATGCGACCCGTTTACCGAAATGTTGTGGTATCCCCAGCCTCCGCCGAGCAAAGGCCAGTCCGCCAGCGCTGCCGCCTCCACACCAGGCACCCTCCGCAGACGCGCGGTCACCCGATCCCAGAAAGCCTCCGGCTCTGCATGTTCAGCAAGCGCATCGAGATGGACCAGCCGTTCAGATGAAAAACCCGTGGAGCGATGCGACAACCGGTCGAACGTGGTCACGAACAAACCGGCTCCAAAGAGCGCGACAAAACAAAAGGCCGCCTGCACAGCGATGAGCAGATGCATCAAACGGTGGCGTGACTGCGGGTCATCTCCGCCTTTGAGCGCGCTCGAAGGTCTCACCGCCGAAGCACGTAAGGCCGGAGCGAGACCGAAAAGAACCGTCACTCCGAGAGTAAGCGCAAGGCCGAAACCAAATACCCGCCAGTCTCCAGGCAGCGGCAGCCGCGCCGGGTTATCCGCCGGATGAATCCTCCCGACCACAAAAGGCGCGGCCCACCCTGCGAACAACGCCGCTCCTGCAGCCGCAAGCAACGCCAGCATCGCGCTCTCCACAAGCACCAGTTGCACCAGTCGCCCGCGTCCCGCGCCGATCGAGACTCTCAGTGCCATTTCGCGCGCACGCGCCGCCGCCTGAGCCAGCATCAGGTTCGCCACGTTCGCACACGCGACCAGCAGCACCAGTGTCACCAGCAGGCCCAGCGCCGTAAGAGGAAGACCGAAATCCTTCTGCATTCCGGAAACACCCGCCGCGGCAGACGCCATCAAGAGCGTTTGCCTGAGCCGGTCATTCGTGTCGATCACGCCCTCTTTGGAAGCCCGGAACACAGCCGTCATCCGGTCGCGAACGGGTTCCTGGGCAACGCCGGGCTCCATGCGCACGAAAGTCCTGAGCCAGCCCGCTTCCGGGCGAGTGAGCAGGGCGCTCATCATCGTCGGGATGAACATGTCAGGCGTCTTGCCAGGCTCGGTTCCGGTGAAACCGTCCGCGACCACGCCGATGATTTGGAAGAGATCGCTGCCAATGCCGTATTTGCGCCCGATCGTCAGGGTCCGCCCAATAACCTTCGGATCCCGTCCGAAGCGGCGAGTCCAGTACTCATACGAAAGGACAACATACGGATGCGCGAGCGGCTTCAGATCGTCATCTTCCGTAAGCAGGCGTCCAAGCGCCGGGCGAAGCGCAAACGATTGGAACATCCAGCCCGACACATACTGCAGTTCCGCTCGCTCCATCTCCCGATCAGACCGGTAGGTCAGATCCATTCGTTCAGCGCCGGAGATTCCAATCAGTTCGGCCGTGCCTTTGACGGCGGCCCGCATGCGGCGGAAATCGGCATTGCCCCACCATTCCGAAACACTCGGCTTCCCGTCTTGTATGTAACCCTCGCGAGAGAGCGCATACAGTTGTTCCGGGTGTGCCACCGGTAAAGGACGCAGGAACAGTCCGTCAATCAGCCGGAATGCAGCGGTGCATGCCCCCAACGCAAGCGCGAGCGAGAGGATGGCCGTAGCCGACATGACCTTCGTCTTCCTGATCTGGCGCCAGCCGAACACAGCGTCGGCACGCAGCGAATCCAGCCAGCCGAAATGCCTGATGTCCATGCTGGCTTCGCGCAGCCGCAGCGGCGAACCAAATGCGCGCCGCACTTCGACCGGATCGCGTCCCTGCCCCACCGCTTCCTCTATATGCGACGCGAGTTCCTCGTCGATCTCCCGCCTCAAACCATCGCTGCGAAATACGTTTGCAAGGCGTGACCACAGGGACATGTCAGGCCGTCCTCAGCACGCGGGTAACGGCCGCGATCACTGCCTCCCAGCGGGACTCCTCGGCGGCAAGCTGCTTGCGGCCCGCCGCAGTCAGTTCATATATCCGGGCACGCCTGCCTGTGTCCTTCGTGATCCATTTGGCGCGAAGCCACCCCGCCTCCTCCATCCGGTGCAGCGCCGGATAAAGCGAGCCCTCCTCAGCGCGGAGCACGTCGCCAGACGCTTCCCTGATCGCCGCCATAATCCCATAGCCGTGCAGCTGGGGCCGCCGCGAAAGGATCTTCAGTACGAGCAGATCGAGGGAACCCTGGAGAGCGTCAGATTTCGGCATACCTAGCTATCGTAATACAAAGCAGTCTTTGTATGCCGACCCCTCCGGACGGCTTACTTGCTTTTCAGCGTCTTCAGGTCAAGCACAAACCGGTACTTTACGTCGGCCTTCACAACACGATCCCAGGCCTCCTCCAGTTTGTCGAAGCTGGTCATCTCGATATCGGACACGATATTGTGCTTACCGCAGAAGTCCAGCATTTCCTGCGTTTCCTTGATGCCGCCAATAGCGGAACCAGTGAAGTTCTTGCGTCCGGCCGCGACCGAGAACGCGTGGATCGCAATCGGCGTCGAGGGAATCCCGACGGTGCACAGCGTTCCATCGCGCTTGAGCAGCGCCAGGTAAGGCGTGACGTCATGCTCGGCGGATACGCAATCCAGAATGAAGTCAAAGCTGCCAACGTGCGGCGCGTGCCAGTTCGGCTCCTTCGTCAGACTCACTTCATCGGCCCCGAGCTTCTTCGCGTCCTCCACCTTCGACGGCGACGTAGTGAACTGCACCGTCGTGGCGCCGAATGCGTGCGAGAATTTGAGCGCCATATGCCCAAGCCCGCCCAGCCCGATCACGCCGATCTTCTTGCCCGGACCCGCCTTCCAGTGCTTGAGCGGCGAATAGGTTGTGATGCCCGCGCAGAGCAGCGGAGCGACGGCCGCCGGATCGAGATTCGACGGTACCTTCAACACGAAATCCTCATCAGCAACGATATTCTCGCCGTACCCGCCGAAAGTGATGTTTCCTTCCTTGTCTCTCGAGTTGTACGTAAGAACGAGGGCGTTGTTCTCACAATACTGCTCTTCGCCGGCCTTGCAGCTTGCGCACACGCGGCACGAATCGACCATACAGCCGATCGCGGCGCGGTCGCCCACCTTAAATTTGGTCACCTGAGCACCTGTCTGCTTCACAGTGCCCACGATTTCATGACCCGGAACCATGGGGTAAATCGCGTTGCCCCACTCGTTGCGGGCCTGGTGAATGTCCGAGTGACAAATTCCGCAGAAATCTATCGATATATGAACGTCTTTCGGCCCGGGCTCGCGATGCTCATAGTCGAAAGGCGCGGGAGCGGAGGTGGCCGATTGGGCAGCGTAACCGTGTGTCTTAATCATCAGATGGCTCTTGGATGTGGCTGCGGCGAAAATGGCTGTTGGAAATTTCGAAGAGCTTGTATGCCGCCACGGCGCGAAAACGTCCGCTACAGTCGCCGCAAACGTTCTACAATCGCTCCGTGTCTATCTCACGTCGCAGGTTTTTCACGCATGCCACCGCTGTGCCCCTTGTGGCCGCAGCCGCGGCTCGCCCTCTCAGGATAGTCGTCACCGGCGGTCACCCGGGCGACCCGGAATGCGGCTGTGCGGGGACCATCACGCGCTACACTGACCTGGGCCACCAGGTGGCGCTGCTGTACCTGAATCGTGGCGAGGGATTTTGCGGCGGAGCGAGCCTCTCACAATGTGGCGCCATCCGCACCGCCGAAGCCCGGAAAGCCTGCGACTTATTAAAGGCCCGCGCCATTTTCGCCGACCAGTACGACGGCCGCGCGATCATCGACGCCGCCCGCTATGAAACCTTCGCCGGCCTGCTCTCTGCCGAAGACCCCGACATTGTCTTCACCCATTGGCCCCTCGACAGTCACCGCGACCATCGCGCGATCTCGATGCTTGCTCTCGATGCCTGGTTGAAGGCCGGCAAGGCGTTCGCGCTTTACTATTACGAAGTCGCCGAAGACACAACCCCGTTCTCACCCACCGATTACGTGGACATATCCACCGTCGAATCCCGCCGCCGGGCCGCCTGTTACGCACACACCTCACAGCAGCCCGATAAGTGGTATCCAAAACAAGTCGAAATCACTCGCTCTCGCGGAATCAAGGCTGGCTTCCCACAAGCCGAAGCCTTCCTCCGCCACCCCGAAAGCAAGCCAGCCCTGCTCCCATGACAGAAAAATCCGGGTCGGGTCGTAAGCTTTGGGGCACGCCGACAACCGGCCGCTTCTTTCCGGTAGTGAATCACTTCTGACGCGCGAAAGACACGCATATAAACTGAACAAGTGCGCCGGGCAACCTGGATTTGCGGTCTCGCGCTGTCCCTCACAGAACTGGGCGCTCAACAATTTACAGGCTCGAAAAGCTGTGCGGGCTGCCACGTCGAGCAAACCCGGCGTCATGCGGCCAGCATGCACCAGCGCGCGCTTCGTCCCGCCACCGCCAGCCCTGTTGCGGACCTCCTGGACCGTCCCGTCATGGAGCGCAACGGCGTTGAACTACACTACTCCCGGACTTCCGAGGGCTTGCACGTGCGGTCTCGCCTCGACGGCGATACACAGGACGCGCCACTGACCTGGATTTTCGGTGCCGGCCTCTTCGCCTTCACGCCTGTCGGTGTTCGCGACGGCGTCTATTTCGAACACCGTGTCTCCTGGTATTCAGCGTTGCACCGGCCGGGTATGACCATGGGCCATCCCAGCGCAAAGCCCGCATCCGCCGCTGCGGCTCTCGGGCAACCGCAATCACCACAGACCATCTTCCGCTGCTTCAACTGTCACGCCACAAATGTCAGGCCAGGTCCGGACCTGACCGCGATGCA
>JAUZEU010000213.1 GCA_030838885.1 Bryobacterales bacterium
ACATTCATGGAAACATCGGGCGAGCGATTGGCGCGAATATCGGGGCACGCCCAGTTGTTGCGCGTCTCACCTGCTTCAACCGGACGAGCTTACCGTTTGAACGGGATGCCCTTTGAAACCTCAGGTCCGATCGAATAGCCGGATATGGCTAACAATGGGGGGGCGGGTGAGTCGTGGCAGGCCTTGGAGCGTGAGAGCCGGACGTAGCCGATCATTCCTTTCACACTAATGCTCACTGCGGGTCGTAATAAAGTTCAGCGCCTCCGTGATTCGCGACGTACACCCTCGAACCACCGGATTGGCGGCTGCTCCGGTAGGATAGTCTCTAAGGGAATCTCACTTCGCCAGTTCTTCATTGAGGCTATTGAATCCCGTCTTGCGGCACCGCCAACGAAGGGGCGACGTCCCTCCGGTTATTGGCGGGCCGGACGGGCCGAGCATCGGCATTCTTACACCGGAGCAGCTTGATGAAGCAATGTTTGGCTGACGTTAACATAGTGTTGGCGTTGCTCGTTAAGAATCATGAACATCATGTCCGCGCCGGTATATGGTTCGATGGTCTAAACGCACGTGAAGTGGGGATTTGCCGACCTGTCCAGCTGGCACTCATTCGATTATTGGGAAACAAGTCAGTTATGGGATCACACACCGTTTCCTCGCTGCAGGCCTGGAATCTGCTTGATGAACTACTGCAGGATGAACGTGTCGACTTCATAGGTGAGCCCCCCTCCATCGATTCCATTTTTCCCTCCCTTTTGAAATACTCAGTACCGACCGGCAAGCTGGTCGGAGACGCATTCCTTGCTGCATTTGCAATTGCAGCCTCCAGCACGCTTGTAACCCTCGACGGCGGATTTCGTGAATTTCAAGGTCTGGATGTATTTGTGCCGGCGTAGTGAAGTTCCCGTCCTTGTATACTCCTTAAACGTAAGGTAAACCTCATGAAAACTGGCCGTGCTGTCCTCTCGCTGACTCTGCTGTCGGCATCTTTTGCCTTTTCTCAAACCCCGCCTCCGGATGGTCTGGTTTCCCCGGAAGTCCACAGCGACCGTACCGTGACGTTCCGGGTACGGGCACCGAAAGCTGGTGAAGTGACGCTTTCGGGCGACTGGATTGCGGTGGGCAAGACGCAGCCGATGATCAAAGGCGCCGACGGCGTCTGGAGCGTCACGACCGAGCCGCTGGAAGCGAACGGGCATCTCTATTGGTTCAATCTCGACGGCCTGGCTGTCGCCGATCCGATCAACCCGGTCATCAAGATGCGGCAGCGCACCTCGGCAAGTCTGGTGGAAGTGCCTGCGGCCTCGCCCTCGCCGTGGGATGTGCGGGATGTTCCACATGGGACGGTTGTGACTGAGTGGCAGAAGTCAGTTGCCCTGGGCCGCACCGAACGCATCATTATTTATCTGCCGCCGGGGCATGAGAAGTCTTCGGCCAGGTTCCCGGTGCTGTATCTGGTGCACGGCAGCGGCGATGTGCCGGAATCCTGGACGGCCGCGGGCCATGCAAACCTGATCCTTGACAATCTGATCGCCGACAAAAGGGCCACGCCCATGATCGTGGTGATGCCCGCTGGTCACGCCGTGCCCTTCGCGACCGGACGCGGCGGTCCGGTCAACAATAATGAGTTGTTCGAGCAGTATCTGGTGAAGGAAGTGATCCCGACCATCGAAGGGAAGTACCGGATCGCGGCGGGTTCCCGGAATCGCGCGCTCGCGGGGCTTTCCATGGGCGGCGGGCACACCATATATACGGGCTTCAGCCATCCTGAGCTGTTCAGCGCACTGGGCATTTTCAGCCCCGGGCTGCCGCGCGATTTCGATACGAAGTTCAAGTCCGTGCTGGCGGACCCGAAGAGCTTCAATGCGAGGGTCGGCACGGTCTGGATCGCTTGCGGGGATAACGATTCAACGGTGCAGTATCCGCGAATTAAAACATGGGCGGAGTCGCTGGACAAGGCTGGCATCCACGAAATGTTCAAGACTTACTCAGGCGCGCATACCTGGCCGGTGTGGCGGATGAGCCTGGCGGAATTCGCGCCGATGATTTTCGCGAAGAAGTAAGGAAGCCATGAAGCTGCTGCTTGCACTTGTCTCGACCTCGATTTTGTGTTTCGCTCAGAGCGACAGAGCGGAGGCTCAGAAGAATCCGTTCGCTGGAAACGCCGCCGCTATTGCTGCCGGGCGAACGCTGTACTCCCAGGCTTGCGTCGCCTGTCACGGAGCCGAGGGACGCGGTGATCGGGGTCCGTCTCTCGTGAGCGGCAACTTCTCCCGCGGGAATGCCGATGGCGAGATCTTTATTAATATCCGAAGCGGAATTCGTGGCACGCAGATGCCCGCGTTCTCGACATTCACCACGGATCAGACCTGGCAGCTGATTTCATTCCTTCGTAGTCTGGCGGCGCCGGTTGTGACAACTTCGGCAGCCAATGAGACTGTGGCCGGGAACGCGATGGCGGGTAAAGCCGTATTCGAAGGCAAGGGCGGATGCATCGCCTGCCATATGGTGAATGGATCCGGAACGTCGGTCGGACCCGATCTTTCGGCTGCAGGTAAGACTGCCGCACAGCAGTTGCGGGCGAAAATTGAAAATCCGAACCCAATTGCCGTCGGCGGAGGGCGTGGTCGGGGCCGTGGCCCTTCGCGTCCTACCACCGTCGTCGCGAAGACGAAAGACGGACACGAGTACCGCGGCACCCAGAAGGCAGCCGATGCGTTCTCGGTCCAAATGATCGATACTGCAGGGAAATATCACTCATTCGAGAAGTCGCAGTTGTCAGATCTGAAGATCGAAGCGAAGTCGCTGATGCCTGACGATTTCACCAGGCGCCTGGCGGGTTCGGAAATTCAAAACGTCGTGGCGTATCTCAAGTCGCTGGATGGATCCGATTTGTCAAAGCTGGCGGCAGGGCCTGGCCTGACGTGGGAGCGCATCCGCGATGCCGCGAAAGAACCGCAAAACTATCTGACCTATTGGGGCGACCTGAGTGGCCGGCACTATTCAACGCTGAACCAGATCAACACCCAGAACGTAAAGAACCTGCAGGCGAAGTGGGCCGTACAGCTTCCCGGTGATGGAATTGTCGAGGCGGTGCCGGTGGTGGTGGATGGCATCATGTACACCACCGGCCCTGTCGGCACCAGCGCGCAGGTGATGGCGCTGGATGCGAAGACCGGCCGGCAGCTTTGGCGGTATGACCGCAAGCAGAAGACGGTGAATCAGTACGAAATTAATCGCCTGAACCGTGGCGTGACCGTCTTCGGCAACCGCCTGTTTTTCGGTACCCTCGATGCTGCCCTGGTGGCTCTGGATGCGCGCACCGGCACTTTCCTGTGGGAAGTTCAGCTGGCAGACACGATGCTCGGCTACAGCATCACCTCGCCGCCTCTGGTGGTGAAGGACAAAATCATCACGGGCATCACCGGTGGCGAATTCGGTATTCCGGCGTGGATTGACGCGTATGACCCCGCAACCGGCAAGCGCCTGTGGCGCTGGAACACCATCCCAAAACCGGGCGAGCCGGGCCACGAAACCTGGGCGGGTGATAGCTGGCAGCACGGCGCTTCACCGACATGGCTGACCGGCAGTTACGATCCGGAACTGAATACCCTGTACTGGACAATCGGCAATCCCGGCCCGGACATCAACGGCGACGTGCGCAAGGGCGACAATCTTTACAGCTGTTCCGTAGTGGCGCTGGATCCCGATACCGGGAAGCTCAAATGGCACTACCAGTTCACCCCGAACGACACGCATGACTGGGATGCAACCGAAGATGTCATCCTGGTGGACCGCATGTGGCACGGGCAGAATCGCAAGCTGTTGATGCAGGCGAATCGCAACGGCGTTTTCTACGTGCTGGACCGGGTAACCGGCAAGTTCCTGGCCGGAACACCGTTCGTGCGCGCTTCGTGGGTGAGCGGCTTCGACGACAAGGGCCGGCCGATCACCACTGAGAACTGGCGCGCGAATCCGGAAGGCACCACGGTGTATCCGTCGCTGGGAGGCGGGTCGAATTTCCAGGCCCCCTCTTACAGCCCGCAGACCGGCTGGATGTACTTCATGTACTACGACGGCCCCGGCCGCTATTCCATCGGACCCGCGCCGTATGAGCCCGGCAAGCAGTTCCAGGGTCGCGGGACGGGAGGCGGCTTCGGACCTCCGCCAGCTGAAGGGCAAGCTCCCCCGTCACAGGGGTTCATGGCGTTCGACCCCGAAACCGGCAAGCCGGTGTGGAAGTTCGAGCTTACACAGAACGGCCTGGCGCCGGGTCTGATGGCCACCGCTGGCGGGGTGGTTTTTGCGGCTTCTCAGGAAGGAAACTTCATGGCCGTTGACGCGAAAACCGGAAAAGCTCTATGGCGATTCGGTGCGGGCGCGAGCATCCCGTCTTCCCCGATGAGTTATGCGGTTGACGGCAAGCAATATGTCGCGGTCTCGTCCGCCAACGTTCTTTATAGTTTCGCTCTCCCGGATTAGCTTGGGAAGCTTCCTGACAGTTCGCACTATCCTGGGCTGGCTGACGCTGGCCCTGCTCGTAACTCAGGCTGCCGGGGCTGCAGATACCCCGTGCCATCCGCGGCATGGTGTCTTCCTCAACCGGGGTACATCCGGACAGCACTTCCAGGCCCCCGCGCATCGG
>JAUZEU010000217.1 GCA_030838885.1 Bryobacterales bacterium
CAAGCGATCCTCCTTGTAGCTGGAAGCGCGAGACGCTTACGTTTTCTTACTCAGCTATTCCGTCCTGAACGGTTCCTCAATGCTGGTCTCCTGCGGGTCAAAATGTCGTCCGTCATCGCGGTGCGGACAGAGCTGCCTAACGCGATTAGATTCCCGCATATCTGCTCCGGCACGTAAGCATCCGACATATTCAACTGGCTGTTAGCGATCTCTACCAGGTGCTGCGGTAGTTTGCGCGCCGCCTTGTGCGAATGGTCGTCTCTTCCCAGGTAAGTCGACAAATTCCCGGGAGTTTCGAAGTTCGCATTTTGCGGCCATCGCCGATCTCGCTTTTGTATTACTATTCTGAAGCCATCTTGTAAATCGAAATATGTATCGCGTGTTCGTTCAGACATGTATAACCCGCCCCCCTCGAAATACCATCTACGTAAGTTTATCGCGAGCAGCCTCAACCTGCTGTGGGATAGCGGATCCGGTTCTGGATATTTCGCTAGTGGTAACATTAAAGATAAGAGCTTTTCGTAACACATAATTCGGCGCGCGCGCAGATCCTTGTCGTACTCAATCGTCAGATCATCCTGGACTTTCAGTTCTGCGATCGCTCGATCCTTTCGACCTTTCATCACAAAAGCTATGAGTGAGGCAGTCGCTGTCCCTATCCCGCCAAGCACCGCTGCAATCACTGTCCCTGTTGCCTGGTCCATAATCAATCCTCCTCGATAAGGAATAGATGTCGGGTACCCATCAAGATTTATTCAAGCCTGTTAGTGGAATCTCGCCGCCACTTTGCCGATGGCATCAGAGGCATTATAGAGCGCGCTCACCGGAACGAAACCCATCAATCGATAGTCGGTAACAGCTTTCAATCCGGCAGACGCGAGACAGCCACATTGGGAGCAATCCGGGTTGCCGCCAAACTGGCAAGGAGTGATCTTGCTTTGAAGGTCGGCTGTAAAATTTATTGTGGTCCGAGCAAAGACACATTCACCAGGCGAGCGTGGGGGCTTCCGATAACCTTCGATCACCGCATTGGGTAATTTCAGTTTTGGAAAAGATGAACGCAAACTGGTGAGTTCTGCCAGTACGTTTGCGCGCTGATCCGGAGAAAGGATCTCTTCTGCTTCAGCCCCTACTTGTGGGGTGAATAAACTAAACCAGATTTTTCGGACTTCGGATCTGCCTGACCAGAAAGAAACGAATTCTTCGAAGTATTGCGTGCGGGCTGTCATCTGACGGGTCACGGTACAGTGAACAGTGAAAGGGTAGCCTTCGGTATTTTTCAGAATGCGTTCATAGGTAGCAGGTTTTCGGCGGACGTCATGGTCAGGTTGCAAACCATCGATCGAGACGATCACTATGAGGCCTTTTATCTGCTGCCACTCGAGCGGTATTTGTCGCACTGCGCTGGTCACCAGATGAACGGCAATTCCCATCGCGCTTAAGCGCGGCAATAAAACATCCAACTCACGAAACCGTACCAAAGGCTCACCACCGACAATCGAGACATGCACCGGGCGATAACGATGGACCAGACGCAGGATGCCTTCTACCAGTTCCTCACCTTTGTAGTCGGCCAGCGAACGCAAGGGCCCAACATCGCCGAGATGCTCGGGCTCGTAGGCATAACAGCCGGGACAGCGGAGCGGACACTCGCGGGTAATCTCAATTGATAATGACGGATAGTAGCCGCCAAGAATGCGGCCCCATGCTCGAAAGACATCCGTCACTCTCATAGGTTTCTACCTTTCAAGAGAGGAACACATCAGAAAGGGGAGGACTGTTCACATCTATCGGACGCGAATCAATGGTCTGCTGACAAGTGAGTCACTGTATTACAGCTCTGAATAAGAATATCCGTCATTATCACGCCGCCGATTAATCCTCGCAAGACTGAGAACGTCTTTTTCAGCAGCCTGCTAGAAGTCAAACTCGAACTTGCCACGAACGGACGTAGGGAGACTGTTGAAAAACTGGCCGAGTCGCGGACTGCTGATGTTGTTTTGCACCTCGCTGGGGTTGAAGTGGTTGGTAGTGTTGAGAACCGCCGCCCCGACTCGCATTCGTCGCCCTCCAATCCTGGGAACGAACTTTGGTATGGCAAAACCCTTCGTCACTTGCAGAGCGAGCGACAGAAATGTCGGGAAGCGGCCCGCCCGGTTGCGTGGACCGACAAAATCCAGACGCTCGTTAACGAAAGAAAAAGGGAAGCCCGATCGAATCTCGAACACGGGCGCAACCTTGATATCCCAGGGCGCTCGCAACTGGCCATAAGCCAGGAATCGATGCGGCGAATCAAAGGGCTGTGGTCCATACTCGTTCGGCTGCACTACGAACGCTGGAAAATCGCCGAGAAAGTTATCAATGGAGTTGAGATCGCCCTGAGTGGTGGACCACACGTAGGTAGCGTTCAACGTACCAATGCGCGGGTTATCGTAGATTGCGACCAGTTGCAACTCGCGGTAACGCGACCGGCCGAGGTTGCTGAGCACCAGGGCGCCGTTGCTTGATCCGGCTGATGCGTCCACGCGATCGATGATGAAATCGTCTGTGGTTGAGCGCTGCAGATAGCCAATCCGTCCCGTCACCATACTCGTGATG
The DNA here is from genome assembly GCA_030838885.1 of Bryobacterales bacterium. Taxonomy (GTDB): domain Bacteria; phylum Acidobacteriota; class Terriglobia; order Bryobacterales; family Bryobacteraceae; genus BOG-234. The sequence continues at coordinate 2,599 of JAUZEU010000217.1, forward strand.
GGGAAATCAATTTGCAGACTCGCCCGCACACTGCGAGGGTTGCGCAGACGGGCCGCGACTATGTTACGGAATTGATGCGGGCCATCAGTTATCGAAATCCCGTCGGCCGCAAACGTGGTAACCGTGCGCTCGGGAAGCCGATTGAAATAGGCGACGCTAAGCGGAGTGCGATCGTAGAAGAGACCGATTCCGCCGCGGATGACAGTGGAGTGGTTCTTGAGCGGCAGGTACAAAAACGAAAGGCGCGGCGACAGGGCGTTCTGCCGGGCCAGTCCGTCACGGTCGAAGCGCAGGCCAGCGTCGATTGTGAGCTTCTTGTTGACAACCCAACGATCCTCGACGAAGCCGGTCCATTCGCTGAGACTGCTGTAAACACTGGCCGCGGCGCCGAATTCGATGCGCCGGGTCAGGGTTCGGTCCTGCCGTCTAATCAGGATCGAGTTTTCGCGGAACGCACCGGTCACGCGGGAGTAATCGATTTCCCCACCGAGCTTCAGGGAATGCTGACCGTGAAATTCAAGCCCGTGCGCGTAGTAGATCTCCCGCCACTGAAATCGTTCAGACTGCCTGCGGATGTCGGCGAAGTAGTTACCGGTGTTGCCTTCGGGCAACAGCTCAAGTGGGCGCATCCCCTGTCCGAAAACGTCAAGGTCAAAGGTCTTGTAACTTAATGTAGAAGACAGGAACGCAGCATCACGGAAGATTGCCTGCTCGGAGACGGAGACTAGCAAGCCACGCTGTTTCGTATTCGCTGTGGTCGACTGCGGATTAAAAGTGTTGAGTCCGGCGTAGCGTACCTTCTGCGGGAAAATCGCCGCGACGAGTTTGGCGCTGTTAGTTTTGTTGAGGTTGAGATCGAGCTGCGTGAATGAGCTGAAGTTCTCGGATGTTGAATCGTCCCCCGGGGCCGTGAGGCTGGGCACGCGAGTGCGCGTGAAGCGATACTCGAGAGACTGGAGGAAGAAAAGACGATCGCGGGCCACCGGGCCGCTGAAGGTGATGCGCGGCCGAAATGAATCGATCGGACCGGTGAAGGTGTTGCGAAAAGTTGGAAAGACGCGCGCGGCGGTGACTTTGAATTTGTTGCTGCCGCCTTTGGTTTCGAGATCGGTCGCACCGCCGGTAAGCCGGCCAAACACCGCCGAGTAGGGGTTCTCTTCGGTTCTAACGTTTGCTGCCGCTTCGAGCGGAATGTCGAAGGCGAGGTTTCCAGTAACGGGATCCGTGATGTCCACACCGTTGAGCGTGTAGCCGCTCTGGCCGGAGCGAGCGCCTTTCTTGTGGTCCACGCCGTCCACTCCGCGCACCACACCGGGATTCAGCAACGGCGCGCTCTGATAGTTCTCGGCCGGCAGCGGCACAGCCGTTAGTGTTTGGGAGCGAACGGTATTGTTGGTGGTTGTTTCGGCCGTACTGAGCAAACCCTCTTCCTCATGAATGG
>JAUZEU010000224.1 GCA_030838885.1 Bryobacterales bacterium
CACGGCCGGGAGGCCTAAAGCGCACTGCGGGCAACTCGCTGACGATTTCACCAGGATCACCCTCTCAAAAAGAGGGCCGGGGACCTCCGTCTCCCTCTTGACAATTACTTATCATGGATGTCCCAAAAGCCCCTTTCACGTGTCCCTTTCAGTGCGGGTCAGGCGGTGGATCTGAGGATCTCTACAGTTCCCTGCTTTATTGGGCTTTTCAGGCGTTCCACGATTGCAGCGGCGAACTGCTCCGGGGGCAACGCGTTTTGGCGACCCATCGGAGTGTTTGTCATTTCGGTCAGGAGCCGCTCCGGCTTGGCGATTAGAATGCCGACTCCCGGGTATTGCATGGCCGCGACGTGAGCAAAGGCTTCGATGGCGGACTTGGCGGCGATGTAGTGCGGCCATTCCCTGACGGGCTGTTCGACGGCTACCGACGAAATAATGACCGCGCAGCCTCCGCTCTTATTTAGCAGCTCAAGAAAAGCACAGAGGGGCGCCAATACGAGATTCGTTGCCTGGCTAACGTAATCGGAGATTCTTGTAAAGCCGTTCGGTTCCAGGCGCAGGGGCAGGAGCGCAGGGAAGGCGTTGCAGACCAGGAGGTCAAGAGTGCCAGATCGTTCGATCCTGGCGCGCAGTGAGAGGAGCCAGTCGAGGTCAGCCGCATCTCCGTTTTCGGCATTTGGACCCGATCGCGCGACGGAGATTGTTTCGGCTCCCTGAAGGCCGAGTAAACCAGCGAGCGCGGCGCCCAGCCCGCGGCTTGCGCCGATCACCAGGGCTCGTTTTCCCGCGAGTGCGGCTGAGGGTTCGGTTATCGACTGGAGAGCGGTGGCGGAGACCGGATCCAGGCGGGATCTGATGAACGCTGTGCATTCGCCGCACGCGACCCGCGGGGAGCCTGCCGTAAGCGAAAATTCGATTCGGAGCTGGTTTAAGCCTGTGTTGAAGGTACGTACTTTCGCGTGATATCCGAAGGCGAATCCGGAATTGGCTGCGGGTTCGAACCGCAGGGCCAAGCGCGAGAACAGAGCGCTTTCGCCAGGGAGTTCCATGCCGATCAGGTAGCTGCTCCAAAGAAGCGCGGGCGGCACGAGCGTATTTGGGTTCACGCCCCAATTGATACAGAGGGCGACCAGGGCGCGGCCGTTGCACCTATACTCGCCTTCGACCGTTTCGCCCGGCTGCACCTGGGATGCGGTGCGGTAAACGGCGGTGCCGGTCTGGAACTTCGATTCGGCAGTTAAGCGGTTTTCTCCGCGTACGGCCTCTCCTGCTTCCGACAGAACGACAGTCAAGGAAAGCAGGGGCACGCTGCCATCGAACAAGCGCACGGAGAGGGTGTTGCCTTTTTCGGTGACCTTCACGGCATAGTCGATGCCGAGGAACATGGGACGGAGAAATTCCGCAGTGAGGCTATGGATCGCCGGCTTGCCCGAGAGGTTTAGTTTTCCAAGACACGCGATTGCACCCAGCACTCCGTACACGACCCGTTGGCCATAGGGAGTTCGGGAGGCGTAGTCAGCCGAGAGGTGCAGAGGGTTCCGGTCACCGGACGCATCGCGAAACAAATTGAGATCCTGCTCTGAAAATCTGACAGCCTCACTCATTTCTTCAGCTTCCTGGTGAGTAACTTATCGTAGATAGCGGAGGTGCGCTGCACGGCGATCTCAATGGTCAGGTTCGCTCTGACGAAACTGGCGGCCTTCGCGCCCAAATCACGGCGCAGTGCGGGGTCCGAACTCAGCCTGGCCAGCTTATTAGCAAACTCGTCCACATCGCCACTTCGGAAAAGGAGCCCTCGCTCTTCATTGCTACCGGTGAGTTCAGGGGTTCCGCCGATCCTGGAGCCTATGACAGCGCAACCACAGGCCATCGCCTCCAGGAGCGAGTTTGAAAATGCTTCGGAGTACGAAGGCAGAGCGAAGATATCAATCGCGCGCATCCACTTAGCAACATCACGCGTGGCCGGAACGAAGACGCTTGCGCCGGTTATGCCCAGACGTTCCGCATTCGCCTGGAGACCCGGCAGTTCAGCGCCGCTGCCAACCAAAAGCAGCTTGATACCGGGCCTGGCGCTCTCTGGCTGCACGGCCAGCACTTTGGCAAAGGCTTCCTGGAACAAGCCCAGAGCTTTCTCCGGGCGAAACGCGCAGACCGTACCGATAACCAGAGAGGCATCAGCAATCTGCTCCGGCCGGGCGTTCGCGCTGCCATTAGCGGGGTAGAAATCGCTGGTGACCACGCCGTTATAGCAGAGCTCTACCTGCCCTGCAGAGACGCTCTCATCCTCAATCATGTACTGCCGGATCGCCTCGCAGTTGACCAGCACCGCGTCCGCAAACCGATCACTGATTCTAAGAAGATTTCGGGTGCGGGGGTCCAGAATAGCCCGGTAACTGAGCTGGCTTGTAATCACGACGGGCACCCGGGAGGCACGCGCGACGGGGGCAGCGAACACGCCGCTCGCATCATAGGAGTGGACGAGCTGGATTTTATGATCTTTGATGTACCGGCGCAGCTTTCGTGCCGAACGCATGGCTTCTGCAGAGTACAGGGACGTGAGAGGAAGGTGCAGCAGCGGAACGCCCGCACTGCGCAGTTCTTCGTAGCGAAATCCTTCGGCTTTGTAGGTTGCGACGTGGGGAGTAAAGCGCGTCCGATCGAGCCCCATGGCGATTTTGGAAACGTCGCGTTCCACTCCGCCCAGGTTCAGTTCGCGAGCTGTGATCAGGACACCGACGGGGTTGCCAGGTCGCTTGTTTGTGGAGGGCTCAATCATTGCGGACACGGCCAACGAAGGCCATGGTAGCAGCCCTGCTGATGCATTAGCCTTCTGCGGGAAGCCGGGGGTCTCGCGCCGGGCGTTCTCTTGCCGTATCCGGAGCCGTCCTGCGCCGGCTCGCCTGCGACCACCACTGTTGAAGCCGGTCGAAGTAGAGGTACACAACAGGCGTTGTGTACAGTGTCAGCATCTGGCTGACAATCAGCCCGCCGATGATCGTGATGCCCAGAGGCCGCCTGAGTGAGGATCCAATGCCGCCACCGATTGCCATCGGCAGAGCGCCCAGCATGGCGGCGACTGTGGTCATCAGAATGGGCCGCAGCCGCAGGATGGAGGCTTCGAAAATGGAGTCGCGCGAGTTCTTTCCTTCATCCCTTTCGGAGGCGAGCGCGAAGTCGATCATCATGATGGCGTTTTTCTTCACCAGACCGATCAGCAGGATGATTCCGATGATCGCAATGATCGTCAGGTCAGTATGCGTGATGCGGAGTGCCAGAAGGGCTCCGAGGCCGGCAGAAGGGATTGTCGTCAGAATCGTGATGGGATGTACGTAACTTTCGTACAGGATTCCCAGCACCAGGTAGATGGTAATCAGAGCGGCGGCGAGCAGAACAGGCTCGCCCCTGAGCGACTCCTGATATGCCTGGGCTGTACCGGAGAACGTTGTTTGTATGGTGGCAGGCATTCCCATGCCGGCCGCCGCTTCTTCAATGGCAGTGACAGCGTCACCAAGAGAGGCGCTCGGCTGCAGGTTAAACGAGATTGTTATGGCGGGAAACAGGCCCTGATGGTTGACCGTGAGCGGCGCCGTGGCAGGCGCCATTTGGGAGAAAGCGCTCAGAGGGACCTCGCGTCCTGACGGCGATCGCACCCAGACCTGGCTCAGAAAGCCGGGATCCTGCCAGAATTCGGGCGCGGCTTCCATCACGACGCGGTACTGATTGAGCGGCGTGTACATGGTGGAAACGAGCCTCTGACCAAAGGCATCGTAGAGCGTGTTGTCGATTAGCTGGGAAGATATGCCGAACCGTGCCGCCGTGGCGCGATCGTAAATCACCTGTATCTGCAGACCTTTGTTCTGCTGATCACTGTTCACGTCAGTGATCATTGGCAGGGTCCGCAACCGATCGAGCATGCGGGGAGCAAACGAGGTCAGGTCGGACAAATTGTCACCGCGCATGGTGAATTGATACTGGGCGTTGCTTGACCTTCCTCCCACGCGGACATCCTGGGCGGCCTGAAGGTAGAGTGTGGCGCCGGGAACGGCGGCGAGCTTCGGGCGCAGCCGGGCGATGACCTCATCCGCGCTGAGCTTCCTTTCTTCCAGCGGCCTCAGGCTGATGAACAGCCGGGCCGTATTCGCACTTCCACTGAAGCCGAGCGCATTCTCAACGCCAGGGTCGGCCTGAACGATCTTTATCATACGAACCATGATTTTTTCGAGTGCCTGAAACGACGTATCCTGATCGGCTTGTATGGCGCCCATGATGCGCCCGTTGTCCTGTTGCGGAAAGAAGCCCTTAGGTATGCGGATGAACAGCCACACGCTGGACGCAATCGCCAAAAGAAGGATGGCCAGCGTGATGGGCGAGTAGTCAAGCGCTATCGAAAGGGTTCGGGCGTAGGCCTGATTCAGCCAGACAAAGATGGGTTGCGTTACGCGGTAGAACCAGGATCGGGTCTGCTTTTCTTTCAGCACGTGCGCGCTCATGGCCGGTGTGGTGGAGAGAGAAACGGCCAGCGAGACGAGGATTGCGACGGAAAGTGTTACGGCGAATTCCCGGAACAAGCGGCCTACGATGCCGCCCATCAGCAGCAGGGGAATGAAGACCGCGACGAGAGAGATGCTCATGGAGAGCACGGTGAATCCGATTTCGCCCGCGCCTCTCAAGGCGGCCTGAAATGGCGGCAGGCCACTCTCCAGATAGCGGCTGATGTTCTCGATGACCACTACGGCGTCATCAATCACGAAGCCGGTAGAGATCGTCAGCGCCATCAGGGAGAGGTTATCCAGGCTGTAGCCAAGCAGGTACATTACAGAGAATGTACCGAGCAGAGACACGGGAACCGCGACGCTGGGGATCAGTGTGATGCGGGCATCCCGCAGGAACAGGAAGACAACCAGAATCACCAGCAGCACGGAGATGACGAGCGTTCGTTCCACGTCACTGACCGATGCGCGGATGGTGACGGTCTGGTCCATCGCCACGGTCAGATCGATTGCCTGCGGTATGGCGGCTTTAATTTGCGGCAATGCGGCGTGGATGCGATCCACAGTCGCGATGATGTTTGCACCTGGCTGGCGGAAGACCACGATCAGAACGGACGGGCTGCCATTCAGGTAGCCGGCCTGACGAATGTCCTGCACCGAGTCGACCGTGTATCCTACGTCCCTGACCTGCACGGCCGCGCCGTTGTGATACGCAATGACGAGAGGCTCGTAATCCACAGCTTTGAACATCTGGTCGTTGGCGCCCACCTGCCAATTCCGGTCGCGGTTCGACACGAAGCCTTTGGGAAGGTTCGCGTTGGAACCGGAGAGAACCGCCCGGACCTGCTCCAGGCTGATGCCGTACTTGTTCAGGACTGTCGGGTTCAGTTCCACACGGACGGCGGGCAGAGAACTTCCGCCTACCACAACCTGGCCGACGCCGCTGACCTGAGACATCTTCTGGGCCATCACGGTGGAGGCGACATCGTACATCTGGCCCTGGCTGTAAGTCTTCGAGGTAAGGGCAAGAATGAAGACGGGGGAATCGGCGGGATTGACCTTGCGGTAAGTCGGATTGCTCGGCAGGTTAGCAGGCAGATAGCCTCGTGCGGCATTGATGGCGGCCTGCACGTCACGCGCGGCTGCATCAATGTCCCGGCTTAGATCGAACTGGATGGTGATACTTGTGCTGCCCAGAGTGCTGGACGAGGTCATCTCCGATACGGCGGCGATGTGGCCGAGCTGTCGTTCGAGAGGAGTGGCCACTGAGGAGGCCATCGTTTCCGGGCTCGCGCCGGGCAGGGATGCCTGAACGGAGATGGTGGGGAAATCGACTTCGGGAAGAGGCGCTACGGGCAGCAGCGTGTAGGCTGCCATGCCGGAAAGTGCAACCGCGATGGTCAGGAGTGAAGTGGCAACCGGTTTCCGGATGAATATATCGGAGAGGGCCATATCTAGCGCGCTGGCATCGGTTCGGTTTCAGGACCCGCGGACCGCTCACGACCGCGCCATTGCGTGACGCGAGTTGCGATCCGGTCGAAAAAAAGATAGATGACGGGGGTGGTGTAAAGGGTCAGCATCTGGCTGAAGATGAGTCCGCCGACAATGGTGATGCCTAGTGGGCGACGAAGTTCCGAACCCGTTCCGGAGCCCATCGCGAGCGGCACGCCGCCCAGGAGCGCGGCCAGAGTGGTCATCATGATGGGGCGGAAACGCAAAAGCGAAGCCTCATAGATGGAGTCTTGCGGAGACATGTTCCGGACCCGCTCGGCCTCCAGAGCAAAGTCGATCATCATGATGGCGTTTTTCTTGACAATTCCGATCAGCAAAACCAACCCAATCAGGGCAATCATGCTGAAGTCATTACCCGTCGCAAGGAGGGCCAGGAGAGCGCCCACACCGGCCGAGGGCAGCGTGGAAAGGATCGTGATGGGGTGTATGTAGCTCTCATACAGGACTCCCAACACGATATAGACAGTTACCAGCGCGGCCAGGATAAGAACGGGTTCATTTTGCAGGGACGACTGAAACGCCTCCGCCGTACCCTGAAATGAGGCATTTATGCTCGGAGGAATTCCGGCATGCGCGGCGGCCTGATTTACCGCTGCGATCGCGCTTCCGAGGGAGGCGTTCGGAGCGAGGTTAAAGGAGATTGTGACTACCGGAAATTGGCCTTGATGGTTGATTGCCACCGGGACCGCATTCACTTCGAGGTGCGTGAAGGCGCTGAGCGGGACCTGGCCGCCATTCGGGAATATGGTGGCGGACGGAATAGGCCCCGCCTGTGACGGCCCGGCGTTGTTTGTTGCAGCAGACGCGCTGGCCCCGGATGCCAGCGGCGTAACGGCAGCGGAGGATGAACTCGTGGGGCCGGTTGAAGGGTTTGCGGCCGACCCGCCCGAGACAACTCCGACTGAACCTGACGACCCGGACCGGACAAACAATTCGCGCAGACTGGACGGGTTCACCGCGAATTCGGGCTCCACACCCAGGATCACGTGATATTGATTCAGCTGTGTAAACATCGTGGAGACCTGGCGCTGGCCGTAGGCGTCGTAGAGGGTCTGGTCAATGTTCGAGGCCGTGATGCCGAGCCGGGAAGCGGTCACGCGGTCGTAGACAAGTTTGGCCTGGAGACCATGAGCCTGCTGGTCACTGGCGACGTCCCGCAATTCCGGAAGCCGCCGGAAAGCTTCCACCAGACGCGGCGCGAAGGCGTCAAGTTCAGCGGCGTTCGGGCCTTCCACCGTGTACTGAAACTGCGTGCGGCTGACGCGATTCTCTACAGTGAGTTCCTGAACCGGCTGCATATAGAGAGTAATTCCCGTGATGCCCGCGAGATTTGGCTGAAGGCGGCGAATCACCTCCGTCGAATTGAGGCGGCGCTCCTCAAGCGGCTTCAGATTGATCTGCACGCGCCCGCTGTTCAGAGTTGTGTTCAAAGCGTCAATACCAATAAATGAAGAAAGGCTCTCGACAGCCGGATCTTTCAAGACCGCACTCACAACCTGCTGCTGCAGGCGTGACATCTCTTCGAAGGAAATGGTCTGTGCAGCTTCAGTAATGCCCTGAATCACGCCGGTGTCCTGAATGGGGAAGAAACCTTTCGGGATCACGTAAAAGAGATAGATGGTGACTGCCAACGTGAAGACGGCAATCAGCAGAGTTGCGGTCTGGAAGCGCAGGACGAAGCGGAGCGTTCGGCCATAGAAGGCGATCACAGACTCAAACATCCGCTCCGACGCGCGGTAGAAACGGCCCTGTTGCGATTCGGGCTTGTGCCTCAGAAGCTTCGCGCACATCATGGGCGTGAGTGTGAGGGAGACGACGCCCGACAGCAGGATGGTGACGCTCAGAGTTACGGCGAATTCGCGGAACAGCCGGCCCACGATTTCCCCCATGAACAGCAGCGGGATCAGCACTGCGATGAGTGAAATGGTGAGAGAAACGATGGTGAAGCCGATCTGTTCCGAACCTTTCAGCGCTGCGGTCAGCGGATCTTCACCTGCCTCCATGTAGCGCGCGATGTTCTCGATCATCACAATCGCATCGTCCACCACGAAGCCCGTGGAAATGGTGAGTGCCATCATCGTCAGATTATTGAGGCTGTAGCCGAGCAGATACATAGCTGCAAAGGTGCCGATTAGTGACAAAGGCACGGCCACGCTCGGAATGACGGTGGCCGACAGGCTTCGCAGGAACAGGAAGATCACCATGATTACCAGCGCAATGGTGAGCATCAACTCGAACTCCACGTCTTTCACAGAAGCCCGAATCGAGTTCGTCATGTCAGTGATCACGGCGACGTGAACCGAAGCCGGCATAGTGGTGGTGAGCTGCGGCAGCAACGTCTTGATTGAGTCGGCGACCTGTATGGTATTCGCGCCGGGCTGCCGCTGAATGTTAATGATCACGGCCGGCACGCGGTTCATCCAGGCGGCTTGTCCGGTATTCTCGACACCGTTTTGAACAGAGGCGATGTCGCTCAGTTTTACGGGCGCACCGTTCCGATAGGCGATGATGAGCTGTTGGTACTCCGGGCCGGAGAGCAGTTGATCATTAGCGCCGATCTGATACGACTGCCGCGGACCATCGAAATTCCCTTTGGCCTGGTTCACGTTGGCGGCGATGATGGCGGAGCGTACGTCTTCCATGTTCAGCCCGTACGAGGCCACCTGAGTGGGGTTGACTGCGATGCGTACGGCCGGTTTCTGGCCTCCGCTGATGGTTACGAGCCCGACACCGGGCAACTGCGAGATCTTCGGGACAAGGCGAGTGTCGGCAAGGTCTTCAACGTTGGGAAGCGCAATTTTGTCTGAGGTCAGTGCAAGCGTTAGGATTGGGGCATTTGCGGGGTTGACCTTGTTGTATATGGGCGGCGTGGGCAGATCCGCAGGCAGGTAAGTTCCGGAGGCGTTGATGGATGCCTGAATTTCCTGTGCAGCAACATCGATGTCCAGTGTGAGATTGAACTGGAGTGTGATGACCGAGATGCCGCTCGAACTGGTGGAGGTCATCTGCTGCAGACCGGGGACCTGCCCGAACTGCCGTTCGAGGGGCGCCGTCACGGAGGAAGCGACAACGTCCGGGCTGGCTCCCGGATAGCCTGTCACAACCTGAATGATTGGATAGTCGACCTCCGGAAGAGCCGAGACGGGCAATTGCCGGTACGCAACGATGCCCACCAGCAGCAGGGCAGCCATCAGCAATGATGTCGCAACGGGCCGAAGAATAAAGGTGCGCGATGGGTTCACTGGCCATCTCCGGAGGGCGCCTGCCCGTCTTCGGCAAAATGCGGTAGTACCTTGCTGCCTTCCTGCAGTTTGTCGACGCCGGTCATTGCGACTGCGTCGCCTGGGGCCAGTCCGGAGATGATTTCGGACTGGCCGCTCTCGGTGGTACCGAGGGTAACATCTCGTGATACTACTGTGTTGTCCGGCCTGATCAGATACACGAACGTCGCTCTGGTACTTCGCTGGATTGACGCGGAGGGGATCAGCGTCACTCCTCGCTTTTCCTGAAGAAGCAGCCGGGCGTTAACGAACTCGTTGGGGAAAAGAACGTCGTCCCGGTTGTTGAATGTGGCCCGAAGTCTGAGGGTGCCGGTGGTCGGATCTATCTGGTTGTCGATGGTGGAAAGAACGCCGGAAGCAAGCTTCGTCTTCATGTCGCGGTCGAAGACATCCACGGGCAACTTCTGGCCAGAGCGAAGTTTCATACGAATCGGGGGAAGCTGATCTTCCGCAACCGTGAAAATGACGCTGATGGGCTGGATCTGAGTGATCACCAGCATCCCGTTCGCATCGGACGCGTGAATGATATTGCCCGGATCTACCAGTCGAAGTCCTATGCGGCCGGTTATGGGCGTAGTGATGCGCGTGTAAGCAAGGTTTACTCTGGCCCCTTCCAGCAGGCCCTGATCCTGCTTTATATTGCCTTCGTACTGGACTACAAGCGCCTTCTGAGTGGTGAGTTGTTGCTCAGGGATAGCGTCCTGCTTCAGGAGAATCTCATAGCGGGCGAGGTCGATTTGTGCGTTCCGGAGCGCGGCCTGATCGCGCACCAGTTGCCCTTCGAACTGAACTACCTGCGCCTGGTAGGGGCGGGGGTCGATTTGTGCAAGCAACTCTCCTTCGTGGATCAGATCTCCTTCCCGAAAGTTGACGGACATCAGCTGGCCATCGACACGACTTCGAACAGTCACTGTGTTCAGCGGAGTGACTGTGCCGAGGCCGGTGATGAAGACTCCGATGTTGCCTGATCGCGCTTTGGCCGCGACCACGGGAATTGAGCCCGGACCGCGACCAGCGCCACGAGTTCTGCCGGTCGCGATGGCCGGCCGGGGTTTTGCCTCTTGATGGAAGAACAGAAAAGCGCCGGTGCCGAGCACCAGGATGAGGAGCACCAGCGACCACCAACGTCTGCGCCACGCACGTGCCTTTGACGGAGGGGAGATAGTTTTTGGAGGGTCGCCACCGTCAGAAGTGTGTAGTACAGTCCGGTCAGGGCCACCCGGCAGGTACTCTGGCTCAGTCGGTGTGCTGGGATTGCTCATCGAACTGTCGCTCAGGTTGCCCTTGTGGGCAAAGCGAGCAATTGCCGCGCCAGTGGTATTGGCCTAACGGTCCGGGACTTGGAGAGGTCGACGTTGCGTTGAGGGTCCGTCGCGGCGGTAGACGGGTGTTCGTTCGTGGTAGCGCAGAGTTCACGAATGCGTGAAACTGTTTGGGATGGACCGGAACATAGCGACTTTGCCAATACGATGTTTTGATTCAGGCAAGGCAGCGGAAGCGCAAGACCTTGTCGCTGTGGAAGAGCCGCTGCAGATATCGGTGGACGGACGCGATCTTACCGTTACGATGCGGACGCCGGGGCAGGACAAAGAACTGGCGCTTGGGTTCCTGTTTTCGGAAGGGCTGCTGCAGCGTCCGGAGCAGGTCGAATCTATCGAGCGTCACGAGAGGGGAGGGATCGATATCAGGCTGGCTTCCGGTGTCGCGATCGAACCTGAGCGCTTCGCCCGCAATTTCTACATGACTTCAAGTTGTGGCGTTTGTGGAAAGGCATCGATTGATGCGCTGCGGCTGGCGTGTTCTCCGGACCTGGCGCGCGATTACCCCCGGGTGAGTGCTCCGACGATCTCTGCACTGCCTGAGCGCCTGCGGATGGCCCAGAGTGTTTTCGATCGAACCGGCGGATTACATGCAGCCGGTCTGTTTGACGCACATTCCGGCGAACTGCTTATGTCAAGGGAAGACGTGGGCCGTCACAATGCGGTGGACAAACTCATTGGCGCGGCTTTCTTCGGCAAACTCCTGCCACTCGACCGGCACATTCTTTTTCTAAGCGGGCGCGTCAGTTTTGAACTGGTGCAGAAGGCTCTGATGGCAGGGATCGCGGTGGTTGGTGCCGTAGGAGCGCCTTCGAGTCTTGCGGTCGACACTGCGCGCCGGTTCGGACTGACCCTGGCCGGGTTCGTGCGCGGTAAGCGGTTCAATGTTTATTCGGGTGCGGCAAGGGTGGAAGGCGCCGTAGGTACGGAGTCATAAGCTGGCTGCATAACTGCTTCGGAGCAAACGGAAAGCTTAGTTATGCTCGCACGTCTTCCCATAGTTCTGCTTCTGTTCTCTGGTGCTATGGCAACGGCGCAGGATACCGCCGACCCGGCGGTCGCCCTGGCCCGCATTCTGGCGCAACGTGGCACTATCAGTGGCACTGAACTGTCAACCATCGAATCCGCTTCGGACGGGCAGCGCGTGGGACCGCTTGCCGGGATCCTGCAGCGGAAGGGTCTGCTAAGCGATGCGGAAGTCGCTCAATTGCGAATGCCGCCGGGCGTCTTACCGCAGCAGTCGACGCCGCAACAGGCACTGGTGCAGCAGCCTTCGCAGACCTCACAGGGCGCGTCGCTACCCCAGGCTTCGGCGCCGCAAGTGTCAGCCCAGGGCCCCAGGCCTGAGCCGGTCACGACACAGGCAGGCCTAGCGATAACTCTTTACGGAACACTGCTTTTCAATGCGTTCTACAACACCGCCCCGGCTAACATCCAGGATATTCCACTGTTTTTGGGAAAGCAGGGTTCGGACCCGACTGGCGGAGATAAGAACTTCGGGGCAACGGCGCGGCAGACCCGTCTTGGATTGCGTCTTGCGAAAAACGATGTTCTGGGGGCCAGGCTAAGCGGCGATTTTGAATTCGACTTATTTGGGGGCAAAACCCCGCTGCCCAACGGCATGGATATGGATATGTTCCGGCTGCGGCTGGCGTATGGAAGGCTGGACTGGGGTCGTATCGCCTTTGAAGCGGGACAAGACTGGACTATCTTCGCTCCCCTCAACCCCACGAGTCTGGCGTCCTATGCGATCCCGGAGTTCTCAGCGTCGGGGAACCCGTGGATCCGGCTACCGCAGGTCCGCGCAGAAGTGACAAAGGCTATCGGGGAGCACAGCCACCTGCTCTGGCAGGTAGCGGCGCTCGATCCCAACATGGGCGATTACCCGACCACGCCGTTTTCCACATCACGGCAGCCCGGGATCGGCGAACGCGGCCGCATGCCTTCCTACGAAGCCCGCCTGGCATGGACGGATCGAGTGGACGACCGCGACTTCACAGTGGGGGTCAGCGGACATTACGGCCGGGGTAAGAATTTCGGCACTATTGGCGCGCTGAATATTCAGCAGCCAGTGGATTCGTGGGGTGTAGCTCTGGATTACAGCCTGCCATTTACGCGCAAACTCAACGTGACCGGTGAGGCGTTTGAGGGACGTGCTCTGGGAATATTCAGCGTGACTGCAGGGGAGTCTGTGGGCGCGGTGGGAACGACAGGCGGGCATGGGGTGCAGAGCCGAGGAGGGTGGATACAGGGGCAGTACAATTTGAATCCACGCTGGCAGGTAAATCTCGCGTACGGGCTTGAGGTGCCGAACGCAGCACAACTGGTAACGGGAAGCCGGTGGCGCAACCAGAGCTACATGGGCAACATTACTTTCAAGCCTGTGAGCAGCGTGACCTTTGCCTGGGAATACCGGCGACTGCTGACAGATTATGTGAACCAGCGACAAGCCAATGAGCGTGGTGACCACGTGGACATGGCGATTGGTTATGTGTTCTGAACGTACGAACGTGATTTTCTGTTCTGTGCGCCTGGTGTTGCAGTAAGAGAGGAGAGAGTCCCTGATGGCAGCGCAAAGTTATAACCGCTGGGCAATTGCGGTTGCAGGAATTATCCTGCAGGTGGCGCTGGGCGCCGTTTACGCATGGAGCGTGTTCCGCACGCCTCTGGTGAAGGCCTTCGGGTGGAGTATCCCCGAAGTGACGCTGGCATTTACCATCGCCATTCTGACGTTGGGATTCGCGGCCTTTTTGGGCGGCCTCTGGATGCAGAAGAGCGGGCCGCGGATCGTCGGTATGACTGGCGGCATTCTTTATGGACTGGGGGTATTTCTCGCCAGTTTTTCGAATCACGGGCTGTGGGTGCTCTATTTGACCTATGGAGTGATCGGCGGGGCCGGAATCGGTCTGGCGTATATAGTCCCCATAGCGACGCTGGTGAAGTGGTTTCCCGATAAGAGGGGCTTTATCACGGGCTTAGCAGTCGCCGGTTTTGGCGCCGGAGCGCTGGTGACTGCGCCGGTGGCGACCCGACTCATTCAGCGTGTGGGCGTGCTCGAAACTTTCGCAATTCTCGGAATCGCCTACCTTGTGCTGGTGACCGTTTCGTCCTTCTTCATGGTCAACCCGCCAGCGGGCTATCGGCCGGCAGGAGTCGCGGCGAGTCAGTCTGTCGCGCAGACCGCGCGGAACTTCACGCTGCGGGAAGCTTTGCATACGTGGCAGTGGTATGCGCTCTGGGCGTTGCTGTTCCTGAATGTCTCGGCGGGCATTTCGATCATTTCCCAAGCCGCACCCATGACTCAGGAGATCACGGGCGTCGACGCAGCCACGGCCGCCGGTATGGTGGGAATCATTTCGATTGGTAACGGCGCCGGGAGGTTGCTCTGGGCCTGGCTTTCCGATTTTGTGGGACGCAGATGGGTGTTTCTCGCGATGTTTCTGCTGCAGGCAGTACTGTTCTTCATCATGCCGCGAGTGAATCACTTCGGCGTTTTCACAGCACTGGCCTTCGTCATTTTGCTCTGCTATGGTGGCGGCTTTGGAACGATGCCGGCGTTCACAGCAGATTACTTCGGGCCGCGCGACGTAGGCTCAATCTATGGGTTGATGCTGACAGCGTGGGGATTCGGGAGTGCACTCGGGCCGTTATTGATTGCTTATATTCGGGAAACAACCGGGAACTACTCGGAGGCACTCTATATCCTTTCCGGTATTATGCTGGTGAGTTCCGCGATACCGTTCATAGTACGTCCGCCATCCGAGAAACGTGAGTTCCGATTCGCAGATCCAAATCCGCGGCCCAGCCGCTCGTGACGCTGCGAGGTTTTCCGCATATTCTGGAGGAGACATGATGGATCGAAACCTGTTTGCAAGCCGTGAGAGAGCCCTGAGAAATCAGCCGTTCAGCCCCAACTCGACAGAGAAGGGTCCAAGGACACGCAGCGCTACCGTTGTCCCCAGCGTATGCCCGTATTGCGCGGTTGGATGCGGGCAGTTGATCTACGTTAAAGGCGGGAAGGTAATCGACATCGAAGGAAATCCGGGAAGCCCGATCAGCGAAGGAACGCTGTGCCCGAAGGGCGCGAACACGTTTCAGCTATCGGTGAATCCGCATCGCATTAAGAGGGTGAAGTACCGCGCACCGTACTCCGATCACTGGGAAGACCGGCCTCTCGATTGGGCAATGGAGCGGATCGCTGAACGCGTGAAAGAAGTGCGCGAGCGGGATTTCATGGAACGGCGCGATCGAACGGTTCTCAATCATCTGACCACGGTTGCGTCATTGGGCGGCGCGACGATGGACAACGAGGAGAATTACCTTATTAAGAAGCTGTTCAATGGTGGTTTAGGCATCCTGCCGATCGAAAACCAGGCCCGTATTTGACACAGTGCATCGGTGCCCGGTCTGGGCACCTCACTTGGTCGCGGGGCGGCCACCAGTTTTCAGGAAGATCTGCAGAACTCCGACTGCATCCTCTTCATGGGATCCAATATGGCGGAGGCGCATCCGGTAGGATTCCGTTTCCCGATGAAGGCCCGGGAGCGCGGCGCGGAGTTGATCCATGTGGACCCGCATTTCACGCGGACGTCGGCTATGTGCCAGCAGTACGTGCCGATTCGGGCAGGCAGCGATATTGCGTTTCTGGGCGGCCTGATTAACTACGTACTGAAGAACGAGCGCTGGTTCCCCGAGTACGTGAAGGCGTTCACGAACGCAACAACTATCATTACCGAAGATTACAAGGATGCGGAGGATCTGGATGGCATCTTCTCTGGTTTCGATCCGGAGAAGAAGTCTTACGACCAAAAGGGGCCGTCCTGGAACTACGAAGGTGAAGGCAGGATGCACAAGACCGAGACTCCTCCCGAGATCAAAGTGGAGTCTTTCAGCCAGCGTCTTTCGGCATTGGAGAACCCGGTTCCCCCTTCCGATCCCGAACTGAAGCACCCCCGGTGCGTGATGAATATTCTACGGCGGCATTATGCCCGCTATACACCAGAGATGGTGGCGATTACATGCGGCTGCACAGCGGAAGACTTCCTTCGCGTGGCAGAAAAGCTCTGCGCCAATTCGGGGCGTGATCGCACCACCGCTATTGTGTATGCCCTGGGCTGGACGCAGCACAGCACCGGCGTGCAGATGATCCGGGCAGCCGGTATTCTGCAACTGCTACTGGGCAACATAGGCCGGCCGGGCGGTGGAATCATGGCGATGCGCGGGCATGCCAGCATTCAGGGCTCGACCGATGTGCCCACGCTTTATGATCTTCTGCCCGGCTATATACCGCAGCCCGCGGCAATGCGGGATCACGGAAGCCTTGAGGATTTTCTGAAGCAGGAAGAGGTCAGGCATGGGTACTGGGCAAACATGCCGAAGTTCATGGTCAGCCTGCTGAAGGCATGGTACGGCGCGGCAGGCACGAAGGAGAACGACTGGGGCTACGGATGGCTGCCCCGGCTCGACGGGAATTACTCACAGCTTCCCACGTTTATCCGGATGGCGGAGGGGAAGGTGAAAGGGCTCTTCCTCTTCGGCCAGAACCCGGCAGCGGGGGGTCCCAACGCCAAACTTCATCGCGAGGGTATGAGGCAGCTCGACTGGCTGGTGGTCCGCGACTGGTTTGAAATCGAGAGCGCCTGCTACTGGTACAAAGGCCCGGAGGGAATCGACCCGAAGACTATTCCAACAGAAATATTTTTTATGCCGGCGGCGTCTTCCCCTGAAAAGGACGGGACTCTTACGAATACGCAGCGGCTACTGCAGTGGCACGATAAGGCGGTGGATCCACAAGAGGATTGCAGGTCAGACCTTTGGTTCCTTTTCGACCTCGGTAAGCGGCTGAAGCGCCTGTACGCGGGCTCGGAACTTCTGCGGGACCAGGGTTTGCTGAATCTCACGTGGAACTATGATTACGACACTCCCCCGATGCTGCCGGACGGTCGTGCCAGCCGGCTTCCGGATGAGCCGGATGCCGAAAAGGTGCTGGAAGAAATCAACGGCTACACTGTGGCGGATCACCGGCCGGTAAGCGGATTTTCAGAACTGAAAGACGATGGCTCAACGGCCTGCGGCTGCTGGATCTACAGCGGCGTGTATCCGCGGGAGGGATATAACCGCGCGCGTGAAAGAAAGCGCTCGCCGGATAATTACACCAGCCCAAACTGGGGCTTCGCATGGCCACGTAACAGACGCATGATGTACAATCGCGCGTCCGCGGATCCGGAAGGGCGCCCCTGGTCAGAGAGGAAGAAGTACATCTGGTGGGACGAGGCCACGCGACGCTGGGCGGGCGTGGATGAGCCCGACTTCGAGCCGGACAAAGCGCCTTCGTACCGGCCGCCAGAGGGGTCTAAGGGAATGGCTTCGATCAGCGGCGATTCTCCATTCATCATGAAGCCGGACGGGAAAGGATGGCTGTACGCCCCGGCCGGCACCAAGGACGGTCCGCTTCCGACTCACTATGAACCTGTCGAATCGCCCGTTGCGAATCCGCTCTACCGCCAGCGCGAAAACCCGACTGTAGAGTTGTATGACTGCCCGATGAATGCGAAGTCAGAGCCAATGGATCCGGATTATCCCGTAGTTGCTACGACCTTCCGGTTGACCGAGCATTATCTGAGCGGTCCGATGAGCCGTTTCGACAGCTGGCTGAATGAACTGCAGCCGGCGATGTTTATTGAACTCAGCCCCGAACTGGCCGAGGAGCGCGGCATTGAGCATGGTGGCTGGATGGTGGCATGGAACAAGCGGGCGGCGATCGAGGCGCGCGCAATGGTGACACGGCGGGTGCGTCCGCTGCATGTGGAGGGGCGAACCGTGCACCAGGTCGCGATTCCGTTTCACTGGGGCTTCGCGGGCGAGACCGTAGGCGACATGGCGAATGATCTGACGTCGATTGTGGCGGATCCGAATGTCAGCATGCATGAGGCGAAAGCGTTTGTGGTGAATGTACGGCCAGGTCGCGTGGAAGAGCACAGGGATGCGCCTCTGCCGGCGGCACCCTGGCCGGAGTACAGGGTGGCTCCGTCGGTGCCCCGTTCGGCGCAGCCGGAGGGACAGGAGGAATGAGTACGGACGCTTTCACCATGGAGATGCTGGACGTCTGGAAGCGCCCGGAACCGCCCGCGCAACAGGTGGAGACAGGCTTCTTTACGGACACTACGCTTTGCATCGGATGCAAGGCGTGCGAGGTGGCGTGCAAACAGTGGAATCAGCTTCCAGGTGACGGCTTTCACTGGACCGGCAACAGCTACGACAACACCGTCTCACTTTCCGCGACCACGTGGCGGCATGTGGCATTTGTGGAACAGTTCCCACTGGATGGCGGGGGCAACAGCCACGCCCCACGCTGGCTGATGATGAGCGATGTCTGCAAGCACTGCGTGCAGGCACCCTGCCAGGAAGCCTGCCCGACCGGGTCTCTGATCTACAACGAATTCGGCAATGTGTACGTGCAGCAGGATATTTGTAACGGCTGCGCGTATTGCGTGGTGGCATGTCCGTTCGGCGTGCTGGACCGGAATCGGGAAGACGGAAAGGCGCACAAGTGCACGCTCTGCTACGACCGTCAGAAGGATGGGATGACACCGGCATGCGCGAAATCGTGCCCGACAGAATCCATTCAGTTCGGGCCCATCGAGGTGCTTCGGGAGCGAGCGCGCAAAAGGGTGGAGGAACTGCACGGGCGCGGGGAAACGGATGCTTACCTGTATGGTGCTGAGGCCAGCGGAGAGTACAGCGCGCTGAATGCGTTCTTTCTCCTGAAGGACAGGCCTGACGTTTACAATCTTCCGGAAGCGCCGCGGCGCCCGGTGGCGCGGATGAGATCGAATTATCTTTCGAGCTTTGCAGCGGCCGTGGGGCTGGCAGTGATCTCGGCCTTCTGCTTTGCCAAAGGCGACAAATGACGCCGGCAACCCCAGTGTTCAATCAGGCGACGAAAGATGTTGTGAAAAGGGTGACGCCTGAGGCTGTGCGCGAGGAGGGTTATTACGGCCTTCCGATGCTGAAACGGCCCCTTTGGGGTTGGGAGATTGCACTTTATTTTTTCTCTGAGGGGATTAGTTCCGGTGCGTATATTCTTGCCACAATGGCGGACTTGTGCGGGTCAGGGCGCTATGCGTCGCTGATTCGGGACGCCCGTTATATATCGCTGGCGGCGCTGCTGCCATGTCCGCCTCTGTTGATTGCGGACCTGGGGCGGCCGGAGCGATTCCATCATATGCTGAGGATCTTCAAGCCACACTCGCCAATGAACATGGGGGCCTGGGCTTTGATGGGCTTGAGCGCGCCGGTGACTCTTCTCGCTCTGACTGAATTTGCTTCGCTGCGCTGGTTTCCGAGACGTGTAGTCGGTCTGGCCGGAATGCCGTTCGCATTTTTCATGCTGGCGTATCCGGGAGTTCTGCTTGCCACTACCAGCATTCCTGTTTGGGCCCGGACGCGTTTTCTCGGGACCCTGCTGGGGACGAGTTCGATGGCCACGGCAGCAGGGGCACTGGCGATCGCGGCCGCGCTCGATCCGAAGAGCGACGAGGAGACCCGCGAGGTGATTCACCGGATCGAGAACATCACCAATATTGCTGAGGCAGCGGCACTCTCCGCTTATGTGTACAGCGCCGGCCCTGCAGCGCGGCCGCTGACCAAAGGACGGTACGCGACAATGTTCCGTTTGGGGGCACTGGTAGTCGGGATTGGGTTGCCAGCACTGGTTACTGTGACTCGTCGAAAGCCTGGCCGGGGAGCCACGATAGCCTCTGGATTGCTTTCACTTGCCGGGGCGCTCGCGTTGAAGTGGTCGGTTGTTCATGCCGGCCATGATTCGGCGCTGGACCCGGAGATGAATCGATATGGCGCGCGGGCCGACTCGGACAATCCTGGATGGAGGCCGGGAACGTCTGTTCGGACGGGCGTCATGCGGGCGCGCCAGTTACCGGGTTAGTGCCGGATCCGCCTGAGCGGCCTCTTTGTGTATCGGAAGCGCAATCTCCGTCAGGCGCTTGTCCGCTGCTTCCTCCTCGTTCAGCGTCGTTTGCAGGAGGCGGGCGGCTTCGTCCAGGCCCGCGGTCCGAGCCATGGCGCGGGCCGTACCGTAGCAGGCGATCTCGTAATGTTCCATCTTCTGTGCCGCGGCAATCAGTGCCAGATCCCTCAGCGCAGGATGCTGAATCTGCAGGGCTTTCAGATCCGCTTCACCAATCAGACCCAGCATACCCGGCGGCACCTGGCCGTCGCCTCCATGCGTTTCCCCTACCATTTCGAGGATCTGCTCCAGGCGTGTTACCTGCTGCTGTGTCTCGTCGGCGTGCTCCTGCAGAGCCGTTTGCAAGGCCCCATTGTTTGCTTGTGAAGCAAGCCGGGTAAGCTGCCGCACCTGCTCCGTTTCTGACTCATAGAGATCCTGCAGGTCTTTAATCATGAACTGTTCGTAAGTCACTGTTAGCTCCTGTGTCTTTACCTCGCGTAAGGTCGTGAACCTGAACTCCGTTACGTCTTCCGGTACAGCTTTGCAAGAGCAGGCCCTGTTCCACTGTGGTCGGCCGGACTCCACCTCGCAGGCTGTACACGAGTAATTCGTGTCCGTGCTGCCAGGGAACATGGGCCGTATGATGTAACTCAGATACGCATGATACAGTTCCTTAAGTAATCTTTCATTACACAAGGAGAATCATATTGTACAAAGCACTTTTAATGCTCGTATCAGTTACTGGCCTCATGTTTGCCGACTCACTGGCGGTAACTCCTAACTCCGGGGAAGTAGTCGCAGGTCAGAATCAGAACTTCACTTTCACCTACAGCGGTGCCCTGGGTGGCTTAACATTCGCGGTGACGGCCCCGAACGGGGTTGGTGGCTCCTGCTATTTCTCTTACGTACGGAGCACGAATCAGGCTTATCTGGCCGATGACTTCGCTACAAGATGGGCCTATCAAGGTGCAGTCGGTACCGGCGCTCCCATTCAGAACAACCAGTGTGCCGTCGATCTGGCGCACAGTACGGTCACTGGTAATGCAACACAAGCTACAGTGATTGTCGCGTTATCTTTCAGCAAATCATTCATCGGAAGCCGCCTTCTCTATATCAACTCATGGAGTGCGGGCAGTCAAATTCCCTGGCGACAGGCCGGAACCATTTCGATCGTATCCAGTGCTGCGAATCCCGCACCCCCGCCCGCTGCTAATAACGGTCTCGACAGCGAAGAGGCCGCGTTTCTTACTCTGATTAATACTTACCGGGCGCAGAATGGCGTAGGCGCGTTGCGGATCAACGATCAGTTAGAAGCATCGTCCCGGTGGATGAGCAACGATATGGTTTCAAACAACCGCTTTGCACACGTGGACAGTTTGGGCCGCGATCCATTCACCCGAATGATCGCGTTTGGCTATCCGGTGAATGGCACCTGGGCTGGTGAAAATCTGGCTGCGGGAAATTCTACTGCGCAGGGTGCTTTCGATCAATGGCTTAATGCATGCGATGCGGATGCGAGCGGTGCATGCACCTATGGGCACAGGATGAACATGTTGAATGGGAATTATCACGTGATAGGAATTGCCAGAGCATATGGCGCCAGTTCAACTTACCGTTGGTACTGGACCACCGATTTTGGCGGTTCCTGAAACAGCGCTGAATCCAACGTTATCCACACCCATGAGGGTCATGATACTGCGGAGCCTCAAGACAGGCTCGGCAGTATCATGGCACGCTTTCACAAGCTTAGATTCCGCTTGAGGGGGGGGACAAATGGAGAGCTACATCTAACACCTGATCTCAGGTGTTCGCGAAGGGGTTGAGCCGCACGTTCTTACCATTCCGCAACTGAACCGTCGTCGTGGAACACCCGGGCGATCGGGCGCGTACCGCCGAACGGAAAATTCGCGAGACTGGCCTCAGACAACTCGAATCCGAGCCCCGGCTTTTCCGAAAGCGGGAATCGTCCGTTTACCATGCGCATCGCGGGAAATCCGAACCACTCCTCCCACACCTTATCGGCGGCATTCGGCTTTACCTGACCGCAGATCTCCTGGACCACAAAATTCGGCATGGCCGCATCGACATGTATCGTAGCGAGACCTCCGATCGGGCCTTCGCAGGCGTGAGGCGCCATCGAGATAGAAGAGACCGCGGCAGTCGCCGCAACCTTCCACAAGCCAGTGATCCCGCCTACGTGATTTATGTCCGTCTGGAGAATGTCGACCACACCCATCTCGATCAGTTCGCGGCAGCCGTAGGATGCTATCAGGCGCTCACCCGTAGCAATTGGTGTTGTGGAGCGCCGGGCGATCTTCGCCATGGCCTGCACGTTTTCCGGTGGGCACGGCTCCTCAATGAACAGCAGGTTCAAGGGCTCGACTTCTTTGACAATGATGGACGCCACGCTCGGGCTTGTCTTCGCATGAAAATCGACTGCGATGTCGATATCCGGCCCGAGGGCCTCACGTTGCATCTGGATCGCTTTGATTGCCGCTTCAATCTTCGGACGCCGCTCAATCCATTCGTAGTAACCCGGTATGCCGGACTTGAAACAGGATAGCCCCTGCGCAAGTGCAGTTTCGCGGATTTGAAGCAGTTGCTCCCGGTTAGCACCATCCACGTGGTAGTAGCCACGAACCCCACGGGGATCGAATGGCCCACCGAGCAATTTGTAGACAGGCATTCCAAGCGCTTTTCCGCGTATATCCCACAAGGCCTGGTCTATGCCCGAGATAGCAGACCCAATCACCGGACCAGCCCGATAGAAGGAGTGAACATACATTGACTGCCAGATATGCTCCACCTGCATGGGGTCTGCGCCGATCAGAAAATCGCGAAAGTCATTGACGCAGGACATCACCGCGCCTGCCTTGCCTTCCAGAGTGCCTTCACCCCATCCCACCAGCCCCTGATTGGTCTCGAGTTTGACGAAAACATAGGGTCGGTCCGAATTTGGCGTCAGCGACACGCCGAATACTTTCAATCCGGTAATCTTCAGGCCGGAATGAACATCGGCGAAAGCGTCGGAGCCCAGGGGGGCAGTTTGGGGCGCGAGCGAGCATCCACAGCTATCGGATACGATCGCGTGCCGTTTTGCGGGACCCGCCATGGCCAGCCCCGCCGATCCGAGTGCCAGAAAGTTTCTACGCCGCATGATATTTCTCCAGAGCGGACTCGTTGATCGTGATGCCGAGACCGGGGCCTTTGGGCAGTTCGAGAAAGCCGTTACGGCCCGTTTCCAAATCCGGAGAGACGATGGCCTGGCGCATAGCCCTGTCTTCCGCTGCCGCTGGAATGGGCACATGCTGCGCAAAGAAGTTGGGTACGCTGGCCGCGAGGTGGATGGCCGCGGCAGTGCCTACCGGACCGCCATGGTGGTGCGGAGCGACAGCCACATAGTATGGCTCCGCAAGAGCCGCAATCCGACGGGCACCGTTAATCCCGAAAAACGCCAGTTCGGGCCGGGCAATATCTACGAGGCCCTCGCGAAGTAGTGCCTGAAACACACCGGCCTCCCGAATGCCGCGTCCAAACCCCAGAGGGACAACGGTCTCCCCTGAGATCTTGCGCACGGCCTCAAGATTCGAGTGAGCGCACGGCTCATCGAACCAAAGGGGGTGTTTTGCTTCCACAGAGGCCGCCACGGATGCCGCATCGCCCGGCGTCAGCAAGCCATTTCCGGCGAGTACGAAATCGCGGCTGTCCGGCACTCGATCTACCAGCGCGCGTATTTGATTCTGGTAAGCCTTTCCCTGGTTTCTCGAAGCGGGAACCGGCACAGCGATCACAGAGATTGCGAAGTTGTTGTCTTGTGATGAGCTATAGGCACGAATCCTGTTTCGCGTGGGCCCGCCGAGCACGCGGTATATGGGCGCGTTACATGCCTTACCAACGATGTCAAGCAGCGCCATATCGAGTGCGCCGCCGAATGGCACAGAGGGCATAATTGCGGCGTACGTATGGGCGGGTTTGCCCATCCAGGCTGACTCGAGTGCTTTCACATCGCCGGCGAATTCAGCCCCGCATTCGCCCCATCCGGTAAGCCCGGAGCGCGTTTTCACCCTGAGCAATGAGTACTGGTTGCCCGACACCGGCTCGCGTAACGGATAGTGCCGGATTTCTGTTATGTCCATGGAAGATGCGCCGGCGGCAGATGCTGCCTGAGGCGCGAAGCCGGCGGAAAGTCGCGCCCTTCGGCGCAAAACAGCGGCATTCATGCCAGCGATAATATCACCTCCGCGAGTCACCGTTCGCGCTCAGAACATGAGCCTGACGGCGAACTGTATTTGTCGCGACGGCCTGGCAGTCGCTGAGATGGAACCCACCCCGTTGCTTCCTATGGTCGTATTGCCTGGTATCTGAAACTGTGGATGATTGAGCGCGTTGAAGAACTCAGCCCGGAACGCCAGATTTATATTTTCTGAGATTCGGAACCGTTTCGCCGCAGTCAGATCGAAGTTTACGGATCGCGGG
>JAUZEU010000225.1 GCA_030838885.1 Bryobacterales bacterium
GGCAGAACGGGTTCGTTCTTTGAGGCCCGACGCCAAACAGGGCGACATCTGCACATCAGAAGTCTCCGGCGAGATGCGGCGGCTGATCGGCCTTGCCATGCAGGGCGGCAGTGCCTCCCGCTTCGGCAAAGCCTGAAGAGCAGTGAACCCGTGAGACTCGCGCTGAAGGTGAACGCGCCCTTCCCGGAGAACCTTCCTCTGCAGTCGACGCCCGCCACGCTTTTGCTGAATCTGCCCAGGCTTCCCGCAGAGCTGGACTATCGCTTCGTGGGGAACGCCCTTGTTCTGCGCGATACGGCCGCCAACATCATCGTGGACTTCATACCCGACGCCCTGCCAATCCGTAGATGAGAAGAAGATATCAGCTGGCGGCGCTTATGGCGCTGGCCCTGCCCTGCGGGATCTCCATTTGGACCCTCTCGGCGCAATCCCCGGCGCCCGTTAAGTTTCCCATGCAGCCGGACTCTGTGCGGTTCGCCATCATCGGCGACTCCGGCACCGGAGACGCGAACCAGTATGCGGTTGCCCGGCAAATGCTTCGGATGCGGGGAACGTTGGCGTTCAACTTCGTTTTGATGCTGGGAGACAACATTTATGGCGGTCACAGTCCAGCGGATCTGAAGAAGAAGTTTGCGGACCCATATCAGCCGCTCATGGACCAGCAGGTGAAGTTCTATGCTTCACTCGGGAACCACGATAATCCGGATGAGCGCTTCTACGAGCCCTTCAATATGGGCGGCAAGCGCTATTACAGCATCAAAAAGAGCAATGTAGAGTTCTTCGCCCTGGATAGCAACTACATGGATCCGGCGCAGCTGGATTGGTTAAAGCAGCAGCTATCCGGCTCTTCTGCTTTGTGGAAGATCTGTTTTTTCCATCATCCGCTGTATTCTGAGGCGCGCTTTCATGGGCCCGATCCGGATTTGCGCCAGCGCCTGGAACCACTGTTCCAGCAGTACTCTGTCGATATCGTCTTTTCCGGGCACGAGCACGTTTATGAGCGGATTAAGCCGCAGCACGGAATCTACTATTTCGTTCTGGGCAACTCCGGTGAGTTGCGGCCCCATGATTTACGCCCCTCACCGCAAACTTTAAAGGGCTTTGACACGGACCGCTGCTTTGCCCTGTTTGAGATTGCAGGCGATCACGTGTACTTCCAGGCCATTTCCGGCCACGGAGACATCGTGGATTCGGATGTCCTCTCGAAGGTGAGACCGTAGCCTGTTTACCGCTATTTTGCCGGGGCGGAGATGGTTTGTTCCGGCTTGCTGCGATCCACTCCAAAGTTAGGAGATCTCGAAGTTCCGTCGATCTTGATTCTCAGGAACGTGCCTGCGCCGTTCTTCGCGAAAAGGGGATCGACTGGTTTGAGCGCCCATCGTTTCCAACCCGTCATCGTTTGTGAGACCCTGGCCCGAAGTCCCAGTGAACCGTGAAAATCGAGCTCATCCCTGGCGAGATTGTAGTTGCCCGCCAGTTTCACCTCGGCGCCCGGAGTTTCAAAGGTCAGTGACTGAAAGCTGATTATCTGATCTTTCATCCGAAAGCGTCCGTTCATATTGGAGAAAACCTCGGCGATCTCTTCGTTCCTGGGCTGACCCTGACCACGGCGGCTCAGGTCGTCGATTTTGCTCTGGATAGCGGATCGCAAAAATAGTCCATTGGAGATCCTGAATCGGCCCTCCACCAGCAGTTTCTCCTTCACCTTGCCGGACAACGGCGGTATTCCGATCTTGGCTTTCAGGGCGAGTTTGCCCTCCATCATCGGAGTCCCCTTCATAGCCAGGCGCAGTACGTCCTTCAGATTGCCCGAAGGCATGTTGACGTCCAGCGCAATGGTCCGGCGCAGTTCTCCATTCTGCTTGATAACCGCGCCACTTGTCGTAAAGTGAGTGCGCCCGAGAGTGGCGCGCACCGGTTGCAGAATGGTGTTGCCATTACTGCCATCGACCATAACTTCGAACTCGGTAGATAGCGGGACCGGATTGCCTGCATCCTTCAGACGGAAATCCGGCACGGACGCTTTGCCTTTGGCGTTGATTGCAGAGAGAGTACCGCTGAAATTTCCGGTCGAGTTCAGCGTGCCCGCAATTGCGGAAAACACACCCAGGTCTGCGTGGTCGAAATTGTAGTCGCCGCTGAGAGGAGTGTCGCCGGGCTCATCTGCCGACCAGGGCCCAAAAGTTCCCATGCTGTGAATCACACCTGGAGGCTTTGGGTTGGTGAGGACGGCTGCATACGTCATGGACTGATCTTTCCCTGCTGACTGCAGCCGAAGGTCGGTAATATCGAACGTTAAAGGATTCTTACCCGCAATCTTCGGCAAAATTGTAAGTGTTGAATTGGTGGCCACGATCTCCCCGATGATTACTCCGTTGGAAGGTCCGTCGCCATGCTGAGTTCCCGGCTGCAAATGGGCACGTTCACCTTTGGGCGGAATCGTGAGTGCCATGCCTTCCAGCGTGACTCGGCTAATGCGGATGGGTGAATCGAAAACCGCTCCGAGGTCGATTTCGAAGCTAAGATTTTTCAGCGTCAGGACTGGCGGAAATGCGGGAGCCTGCTTTTGGTGTAAGACCAGACCGAACCCTTCAACCCGCGCCAGTGTCCCGCGCCCTGCGGTGAACATCAAATGGACTGGGGACATGGGCGGTATCCGAATCCGGATGCCTGCCAGGTCGACATTGCTGTCGAACCTCCTCTCCAGGTAGGAAATTACCTGCGACCGGATATACGGCTCAAAACGCGTTCTGAGTACCGAGCCGCCAACCAGCACCCCGATGAGCAGAATCAACGAAAAGGTGACCAGACAGCCGGCTGTGATCAGCCATTTCTTTGTCTTAGGAGTCATGTTCGACCTGGAAACGCCTCCCTGCCTCTGGCTTCAACTCTTATTGTGAACGCAAAAAGCGCATCCCTTGTGGGAGATGCGCTTTGCAAACGCCCGAAAAAGGACCATTTGGTTCGTGAAGCTACGCGCGTGTGCCTGTGCGGAGGTTGTTCGCCGCGGTATCCACTGCACGATGGCCCTTGTCCGCGCCGGACTTCACATTCGCCACGGTGCTGTCGATTGCATCGTGCGCTTGTTTTGAACCGGTGTCGACAGCGTCAGACACAACACCGCTAAACTTCTCCGCAGCCGCATCTTTCGTCCGCCTTATTTCCCTCAGGCCTCGCTGGGCCAGATTTGACGCCGAGGTACGAACGTCGTATGCTTTTTGCCGCGCTGTTTCAAGGTAATCGTCTACTGCGCCACCAATCTCGGCTCGCAGACGATCTCCGGATTTCGGCGCCATCAGTATTCCAACAGCGAGGCCCGCTCCCGCTCCCGCCAGCAATGCCAGCAGCACGGTCTTGTAGTGCGAATCTGTCTTTTTTTGCCAGGGTGTCATCATAAGAATTGTCCTTTGGAAAGTTATTTTTCTTTCATCGGCGAGTATTTGTTCAGCATGGTGATCAATTCGGTGGCCGCCGGGGTCTTCTCATGCCACTTCGTAACGATGTCATGGTTCGTGATCTTTTCGCCGTACATCGCCTGGTTGTCTTCGCTGTCTTCGCGCAGGGTTGCTCCCTGAAGGGCGACGCCGGCAAACACGCCGCGTGAACGCGACCAGGAGAGGATTTCGGCCGACATTTTGGCGTCTGTGTCGGCAGAAGCGGTTCGGCCAACCGGCCCGGCGGCAACCTGACCTTCGGCGCCAAGCGTGAACTTGCTTTCGAGCAGTTTTTTCGCACCGCGGTCGTTCATCACCAGCATGACGACATCGGTTTCAGAACCGCCAATCTGGAATCCGAAACTGCCGCCTTCCACCTTGATGGCCCCAGGAGCGGACCACGATCCGTCGTTCGAACCCCGGCAGGAGATGAAGCCCTTGCCGTATTTCGCGCCGATCACGAATGCGCCCTTTTTCAGACCCGGGACAATGACGACACATTTTGCATGCTCAATCAGATCGCTCGGGATACCCTTGTCCGGGGCTGCGGTAACCTCAGAAAATACAGAGGCAGCCTCGTGCAGCCGGTGAGTGGTCTCTTCGGCGGCACTTGCTGCCAGGAGCGGCGAGCACGCCACAACGGAAGCTGCCAAAAGAGAAATTGCAGAAGTTCGTTTCATAATCGTTTTCCTTCCGGTCTGGGACCGGTCCCGCGTTCTGACTCATGCACGTTAATAGCCGGAGTGTAAGATCTGTGGATTCCAGAGCATAGTGTGACTGAGTTCGCACCAATGGGGATAAAAGTACCTTACGGAAGAGGACCCAAGAACTTTTGAATCCGGCGGCCCACGCGGCCAAATGGGTTCGGATTTTCAAATTCCGCTCAATATGCGCCCGGCATGGAGGCTGACACTGCTAAAGGTCTCAACTCACAAGCCTGCCTTCAGATCGCGGGCATGCCATGACATAATTCGAATGTCACGAAATGAAAGTTCTTGTTGTTGACGATGAGATCGAGCATCGCGAGTACCTCGCTGAGCTCATAGCGAATTGGGGGCACGAAGTCAGCCAGGCGGGTGACGGCGAAGAGGCCCTTCATATTCTCTCCGGCTCAGTATTCAATGTTTTGATCACGGATCTGATGATGCCCCGTGTGGATGGGTTCGAATTGTTGCGAACCCTCGGCGCGGAGGGGCGTCTTCCTCCGGCAATCGTGATGACCGCTTTTGGAAGTCTCGAGAAAGCGCTCGCAACCATCCACGATTTGGGCGGGTTCTGGTTTCTGGAAAAGCCTGTCGATATTTCAGCCATGCAAATCCTGCTCACCAGAGCAGGTGCGCAGAGCCGGCTGGCCGCCGAGAACGAGGAATTACGCAGGGAACTGGCCTTCCGGGGTGTTCTGGGGGATCTGATCGGGAAGTCCGCCCCGATGGCTCACGTTTTCGACGTGATCCGGCAGGTAGCTCCTACGTCTGCGTCCGTGCTGATTACTGGCGAGAGCGGCACAGGCAAGGAACTCGTCGCGCGAGCGCTTCACGACAACAGCCGCCGCAGTGGCGGACCCTTCATCGCCCTGAACTGCGCGGCGATGCCTGAATCGCTCATTGAGAGCGAACTGTTTGGGCACGAGAAGGGCGCGTTTACGGGCGCTGTGGAACGCCGTATCGGAGCTTTGGAATCTGGCAAGGGGGGCACCCTGTTTCTGGATGAGCTGGGCGAAATGCCCATGCCTATGCAGGCGAAGTTGCTCCGGTTTCTCGAGGATTTTATGTTCCGGCGCCTCGGATCGAGGCAGGAACTGAAGGCCGACGTCAGAATTCTTGCCGCAACGAACCGGGACCCCCTAAAAGCGATTCAGGACGGTAAACTGCGCGAGGACCTTTACTACCGCATCAACGTCTTTCATATCGAACTTCCACCCCTGCGCGACAGGAAGGAAGATATCC
>JAUZEU010000243.1 GCA_030838885.1 Bryobacterales bacterium
TTCCTTTGGCACAGGAGGACCTGCGGCAGTATCTGACAGACCCCGTTACGGCACTTCCGCCCGCCGTGCGGCTGCTGCTGCCGAAAGTCGGAATTGTCCTGGCCCCGTATCTGGAACGCAGCACGCCGAAAGGCCCGGTGTCCGTTGCGACAAAGAAGCCCGCGGAACCGAAGCTGGTTCTCTCCACACGCGTGGTTTCCGGCGACTTCGCCATGCTGTTCTTCACGGTGAAAGACGAGCAGGTGGCGGACTATCATTACTTTTTCTATGACGAACTGGCAGCGCTTCTCTCCCAGAAGCTGCCGGAATCGGTCCAGGACATCTGGCACCGGCTGCTGCGAGAGGAACTGAGTGCGGAAGTTCACGGCGAGGTGGATGAGCGCAGTTGGCATCTGAAGCAGGTTCTGCTCCGCCGCCCAATGGCGGCACGCAAGGACGGGAAACCCTTCCGCGATTACGCGCGCGAGTCCTTCCGCGACACCATGACACTCTTTCTGCACGGCCTGTGCTGCGATATCGATGTCGAGACGGGGCCGAGACAAATCCCCAGCCGCTACTTGCGGAAACGTCTGGAACAACTGAAGAATTTGTTCCCGCCGCCGGAAGGCCACGCCGTCTTCCCGGAAGATCTGCTGCAGCGTTCCTAGTGCTATATCGCCCACACCCCCTCATGAGGTAAGATCGCTCTGTCCTCATGGCGCGACCGAACGCGAACGCTTCCACTTTTCCGCCGATCGCCACCTTCGCTATCGTCGTGGCGATTTTGTACTTCGCCAAAGAACTGTTCATTCCGCTGGCGTTCGCGCTGCTGCTCTCATTCCTGTTGGGTCCAGCTATAAAAAAGCTCGGGAAGTGGCACATTCCCAGAATCCCCAGCGCGTTCCTTGCGCTCCTGATTACTTCAGCAGTGGTGGCTATCGTGGGCTGGTTCGTCACTATCGAACTGATCCAGATTGCCGAGAGTCTGCCGCGCTATAGCGACAATGTGCGCCACAAACTGCAGACCCTGCAGGGCAAGTCGAAGAGCCTGAGCAACTTGATTTCGAGCGTGGAAGAACTGGGCAACCAGGTAACCGTGCCCCACCCGGTGCTGCCGGCCGATCGCAGGAAACAGAGCCAGACACAGGGTCCGCCCCAGGTGATGCCAGTGCGCATTGTCGAGGAGCATACCCTTGTCGGGCTGGTGCGCGATTATGCAGGAGGTGCGCTCAGACCTCTCGGCACCGTCGGGTTGATCCTGGTGTTTACATTTTTCATGCTCATCGACAGGGAAGGGCTGCGCAACCGCCTTCTCAAACTGATGGGGCAGGGGAAACTGCAGGCCACCACGAAGGCAATGGATGATGCAGGCCAGCGCGTGAGCCGCTACGTGCTGATGCAGTTCACTGTGAACGCCGGGTTTGGCGCGGTGATCGCCGCCGGCTTATATTTCATTGGCGTGCCCAGCTACCTGCTCTGGGGTGTGCTTGGCATGTTCCTGCGCTTTTTGCCATATGTGGGCGCGGTGATTGCGTGGATGCTGCCGTTCCTGCTGACCTTGGCGGTTAGCGAGAACTGGAGCACCCCTCTGTCCGTCACAGGTCTTTTCTTTGTGACGGAAATGATCGTCGGCAACGTTATTGAGCCGTTGCTGTACGGCGTGCACACAGGCCTTTCGGCAGTCGCGATTGTTGTGTCGGCCGTTTTCTGGACGGTTATCTGGGGGCCTGTCGGGCTGGTCCTGGCGACCCCGCTTACCGTTTGCCTCAGCGTTCTTGGCCGTCACTCTCCGCAGCTGGAATTTCTGAATATCGTGCTGGGCGACGAGCCTGTTCTTACGCCCGACGCGATTTTTTATCAGCGCCTGCTCGCTCTCGATCAGCAGGATGCTTTGAATGTTCTGGAGACCCTGGGGAAGGGCAAGCCCCTGATCCAGATTTTTGACGAGATCGTCATCCCCGCGCTCGCGATGGCCGAGCGCGACAGGCATACCGGCCAGCTGGATGCCCGGCGCGAAGATTTCATCCTGCAGAGCATCAACGAGTTCGTGACGGAGCTTTCGGAGGCCGAAGCGATCCCGGTTGCCGGCCGGACGCTTCGTCCCACCCGCGTCTTCTGCTTTCCCGCTCACGGTGCTGCGGACGAGATTGCGGCCGCCATGTGCGCTCATTTTCTGTCGCAGGAAGGCTTCCCCGCCATAGCCTTTCCGGTGACCGACTCACCTGGCCAGCTGGTCCAGGCCCTGGGAGTTCAGGCTGACGATGTGGTTTGTATTTCCGCCGTGCCCCCGTTTGCCGCCGGGCATGCCCGTAAGTTGGCGAAGAACATTCGGGAGAGCGGTTCCGAAGCTTCCCTTCTGGCCGGGTTGTGGGGTTATGCATCCAGTAAAGAGACAACCTCCAGTGCCAGGCTTGAACGTTTGCGAAAGTCTCTCTCGGGTGACATCGCGGCGAACCTGGCGGAGGCGGTCGCCTGCGTCAAGGTTGTGAGCGAACGCAGCAGTTCGAAGAAGCCTGCGAAAATTTCGGCCTGATCCGGAAGATACCAGCAACTCCGCCCGTTCGGACACATTCCGCGCAAAACCGCAAATAATGCTTTAATAACCGGATGCGCGCAGGTACAAGGCCTTTTGCTAACGTTGGTCGCCGCTTCTGGTGCGAGCGGAGCAGTCGCGGGATGAATGCTTTTCGCCTTCTTCGATTTCTTCATCCCGGCAGGTCTGAGTCCGAGCGGCGTGACAGGCGGTAGGCCTGCGCCGGTTCGCCCGGTTACTACTGCATCTGCCGGAAAGTAGGGCAAGGCCGGAAATCTTTTCCCAAAGCCGCCCAAGTCGGCACAACGGGAGTTCCACTGGTGTATTATGTAGCACGATTATGTTTTGGTCCCGTTCGGTGCTAATGCTCTCGTTTAGTCTGTTCTGGTGCTGCTTACCCGGTTTCAGCGCGACGCTGCAGTTGAATCCGTTGGCAGTGAATCCTTCGCTCTTTACGGTCACCGAGTTTACAAATATTGGGTTTGGAGCACTTGGTGTGACGCCACTTGCCGATGGCAGCGTCGCCATCGCAAGCTATCTGGGGGGCGTTCAGAGGTTTGTTGATGCCAATCACGATGGCGTGGCAGACGCCACCGGCACCCAGATCTTCAACAACGTAGGCGACCATACCGGTTTGATTGCAGCCGGGCGCTACTATCTGGACGGCAATTCCGGAGGCGGACCAAATGGCCCCGCCATCACTTTCCTTAAGCCTGGCGCGAATGCGGCAGCCCCGTTGATCAGTGCAGGATCTCTCGATGTCGGCTTTGTTCCGAATTGGGAACACAGTCAAATGGGCATCGCCGCCCGGCCCACGCCTGGCAACGCCGGTTCCTGGGACGTAGTCTTCAACATAGGTTCCGAGTACGACCACCAGACCTCAACCGATACCGTACAGCTCTCCGGCCTGATCTCGGCCACTCTCCAGGGCGATTCGCTGTATGCGGTCACCGTGGATCTGAGCGGCTCGCAACCGGTCGCGTCAAACCTTCGTAAGGTCGCCAGCGGCATTCGCAACGTCATCGGAATGGGTTTTCAGCCGTCCACAGGCGATTTCTACTTTGCTGACAATGCGATTGATGGTACGGGTCCTGGCGGTGATGAACCGCCGCAGGCAGAGGAGATCAATCGCATCGCGGCAGCCGACTTTGGCTCCGGTACTCCGCCTGACTTCGGCTATCCGAACTGCTACATCGAATACCGTACCGGTAATCAGATCGGTTCCGGCTGTGTGCAGCCGTTATTCGCCATTCAGCCCTTACCGAACGGCACTGTTCTCGGTTCCGAGAGCGAAGGTGTAACGCAGTTCGATTTCGCGCCGGCCGGTTTTCCTGACGGTTTCAATAATGGACTCTTCCTGGGCTTCTTTGGCAAATGGGGTGTGACCGGTGCTGCCAACGAGGAGAATGCCGTAGGGTATTACGATTTCGGGACTCGGACTTTGGTGCACTTTTCTGAAAACAGTCAAAACGGCGTGTATCAGCCCATAGGGATCCGGGCAACGCAGAATGCGCTGTTTATCTCGGATTACGGTTCGGGGAAAGTCTATGAGGTCACGTCTGCCGCAGTGCCGGAACCCGCGTCGGCGTGGCTTTTTGCGGCAGGCATGATCGCATGTGGGGTCATAAAGATCAGATCTCGCGCCGGCCTTCCATCGCCTTCCACATGGTGACTTCGTCCGCGAATTCCAGATCGCTGCCCACCGGCACGCCCATCGCAATCCTGGTGACCTTCATGCCCAAAGGCTTCAGCAGTTTCGATAGATAGACCGCAGTAGCTTCCCCCTCAACAGTCGGATTGGTCGCCACAATGATCTCCTGGAGCGAACCCTTCGCGATGCGGTCGACCAGGCTCTTGATCCGTAATTGCTCCGGCCCGATCCCGCGCAGAGGCGAAAGTGCCCCGCCCAGCACGTGGTACAGACCATTGAACTGGCGCGTCACCTCCACGCCTACAATGTTGTTCGGATCCTCCACCACGCACACCACCGTCTGATCGCGCTCCGGATTCCGGCAGTACTGGCAAAGTTCGGCGTCGCTGATGTTGTTGCAGATCGTGCAGATCCGCAGCTTGTCTTTGACATCCATGATCGTCCGTGCCAGGTGTTCCGCGTCGTCCCGGCTGGAACGCATAATATGGAACGCGATGCGCTGCGCCGATTTCTGTCCGATGCCTGGCAGCCGCTTGAACTCGTTGATCAGCCGTGCCAGCGGCTCCGCGAAATCGGCCATCGCTTAGAACAAACCTGGAGGCAGACCCATACCGCCCAGCATGCCGCTCATCTTGCGCTGGGATTCGTCGTCTACCTTCTTGACGGCATCGTTGCAGGCGGCCAGCACCAGGTCCTGCAGCATCTCCACATCGCCCGCCACTTCCGGGTCAATCTTTACGCCGAGCACATTCTTGTGCCCGTCAATCTTCACAGTGACCATGCCGCCCCCGGCCGAGCCCTCCGCTCGAATTGCCGCCACCTCGGCCTGCATGCGTTCCTGCATTTGCTGCGCCTGCTTCATCATCCCCTGCATGTTGCCCGGCATTTTCATGGTTTCAGCTCTCCTTCAGGTTGCGGACGTTGCGGACCTCGCCGCCAAACAGCTCTCTAAATCGTTGTACTTCCGGATGGCCCAGCGCGCGCTCAGTCGTCTCATCTTCCTTCGCGGCAGGTTTCGCGATCGGGGCTGGTGCGGAATTTACTTCGCCCAAAATGATCTTGAACCGCAGACCCGCCTGGCCCAGATGCCTGAGGGCTGTCATAATCTCCTCGCGGCCAAGGTCCAGTCGAAACTCTTTCGAAGTCGTGACCACCAGTTCGTTGTTGACCATCGCCGCATCGGACTTTCCCATCGCATCGGCTGAAAACTGCAGGCCGGTTTCGATCATTGCGGTGTGCAGTTTCGACCGCCAGTCTGCATCCGAAGGGATAGGCGCAGCCGCGGCTGCCTCGGGAGCAGGAGCCTTCTTCGCCCGATCCATTTCAAAAGGCGAAGGCCCGGACCGGGCAGGCGGAGGTGGAGGAGGAGGGGGCTGGGACACGCGGACACTGGCCGCGTCGGCCCTGGGTTGAAGAGACGCTGGAGCCGGCGTGGTTACCTGTGGACCCAAACCAGCCAAAGCCTCCTCAATCCCCACAAGCTTCCCGGCCTGCACCATCTTCAGCAAACCCAGTTCCAGGTGAAACCGTGGCTGCAGCGAATACTGCAACTCCCGAAACAAATCCAAAGACAACTGCAAATATCGCGTCAGGTCTTCTTCACTGAAGGCCCCCGCGATCCGCGTCAGCTCCACCCGTTCCGAAGGGCTCGCCGCAATCAACCGCGATTCCGCCCCCGAAATCTTCGCCACCAGCACATTCCGCAAATACCGCGAAAGCTCCCGCGAGAAATGCTGCGGGCTGCCCCCATTCCGCTCCAGTTCATCTACCAGGGCCAGCATCGTGCCGCCGTCCTCGCTGGCGAGAGCAGTAGTCACCTGCGCCATAGCATCAATGCCAAACGCTCCCAGCAACGTCCGCACCGAAGCCGCATCCAGCTTGTTCCCGCAACACGCAATCGCCTGATCCAGCGCCGAAAGCGAATCCCGCACCGACCCTTCGCCCGACTGCGCAATCACCGAAAGCGCCTCGTCATCTGCCTCGATGCCTTCCGACACGCAGATCTCACGCATGCGGTCAATCAGGTCATTGAAATCCACCGAGCGAAAGCTAAAGTGCTGGCAGCGCGACGCAATCGTCGCCGGAATTTTGTGTGTCTCGGTGGTGCAGAGAACGAACACCGCCCACTCCGGCGGCTCCTCGATCGTCTTCAGCAGCGCGTTGAAAGCTTCGCTTGTAATCTGGTGCGCTTCGTCGATGATGAAAATCTTATACCGGTCACGCGAGGGCTGGTACCGCACGTTCTCGCGCAGTTCCCGCATCTCATTGATGCCGCGATTCGACGCCGCATCGATTTCGATCACATCCGGCGACCCGCCTGCCGTGATCTCGAGGCAACTGGCGCACGCGTCGCAGGGCTTATCCGTCGGACCTTTGATGCAGTTCAGGCAGCGCGCCACAATGCGCGCCGTGGTGGTCTTACCCGTCCCGCGCTGGCCGGAAAAAATGTAGCCGTGGGCAATACGATTCTGTTCGATCGCATTCCTCAGAGTGGTCTTGATGTGGTCCTGATTGAGGAGATCGTCGAAGGACTGCGGACGATATTTACGGGCGATGACCTGGTACATGTTTGGAATATGCTGCCGGGTTCTAATGCCAGGCCCCGGGTAATCCGCGGCACACAGGTTAAACCACTACCGTTGCTTCCTTCCGGATCTGGCGGGGTTTGCAGCCGCCCATTGCACGGAGCCCGGAACCTGACAAATTTCAGGTTAACATCCGGGCTCACTCGCGGGAATCAGTTTCGTACTGTGGGTAAAATTACCACCATGCCGCCCGCCACGCCCAGCACCGGAGGCAAACTCTGCCGCTGCTCCCAGCGCTGCGGCCGCAGCACTCGCAGCACCGCAATCTCATCGCAGGAATTGAATTTCGGGCAGCGCAGGCAATCCTTCCAGGCTTTCAGCGGCAGTTCGCCCCGCTCCACTTCATTGAACCCGACCTTCGCGAAAAACCCCGGCACATACGTGAACGCGAACGCCGCATCCAGGCCGTACATCTTGGCCTCATACACCAGCGCTTCCACAATCAGCCTTCCGATCCCGTGCGTCTTATGGCTCTCCGCCACCGCCAGCGACCGGACCTCGCCAATCGTCGGCGAATAAAAATGCAGCGCCCCGCAGCCGGCCAGTCTGTTACCGTCATACGCGACGGTGAAATCGCGCATGTTCTCCGAAAGTTCAAACTCCGTGCGCGGCAGCATGATGCCTTTGCCCGCATACCCATTGATCAGATCGAGCAGGGCAGGGATGTCCTGCATGGAAGCCTTGCGGACCTCGATATGCTTATTCGACGACGTAGGGTAGGCTACCGCGTCAAGCGTTAATGCGCTGATCATTTTGCAATCACCCTTGTCCCGATCTCTTCACCGCCAAACACCCGTGTCACAATCTCTGCGTCCGATCCGCGCACGATACACACCTCACGTACGCCGCCCTTCACGGCATCCGAAGCCGCATTCAGCTTGGCCTGCATCCCGCCCCTCGCCGCGCCGGAGTCGATCAGTGCCTTGCACCCCTTAACCGTCAGCACAGGAATCAGTTGCTTGTCCCCGTCCAGCACGCCGGGCACGTCGGTCAGAAATAAAAGCCGGTCCACAATCCAGTTGGATGCAACAGCCACGGCCATGGAGTCGCCATTAACGTTGAACACCTGCCCGTTCTCGCCACCCGCCACGCACGCCACCACCGGGGTATAACCGGCTTCTGTCAGCGTATGCAGCAATCGCGAGTCCGAAGACACCACCCGGCCGACAAAACCGAGTTCCGGATCCAGTTGATCCGCCCACGCCAGGGCCGCATCCATTCCGGTTAGCCCGACGGCGCGCGCTCCCGCGACAGCCAGCGCGGCCACCAATTCTGTATTCACGCTGCCCGCGAGTACCTTTGTCACAGCGTCAATGGTCTCGTTTGTTGTCACGCGCAGCCCGCGCACGAAGGTACTCTGCACCCCGCGCTCTTCCAGGAACCGGGTCATCTGCTTACCGCCGCCGTGGACGACAGTAACCATCACCCCGGTTGCAGCCAACCGGGCAATCTGCCCCGCAATGTCGTTCCGGGAAGCAGGATCATCCAGCAGGCTCCCGCCGATCTTGATCAGTGCTTTCACCGCAGCCCTGCCGTCTCAGAGAGCCCCAGCGCCAGGTTGAGGTTCTGAATGGCTTGCCCCGCCGCACCTTTCACCAGGTTGTCAATAGCGCTCACCACCACGCATCGCCCGGTGGCCGGATCCGCCACCACGCCGATGTCGCAGAAGTTGGTCCGGCACACTGCGTGCAGATCGGGCACATGGGGCGACTGATACAGCCGAACGAATGGCTCCTCCGCGTACTGCTTTTCGTAAATCGCCAGAATCTCCGCGCTCGAAACCGGCTGCGCCATGCGGAAATAAATCGTTTCCAGGATGCCCCGGTCAATCGGAATCAGTTGCGCCGTGAAACTGAACTGCGCCTCTTCGATCCCGCTGACCTGCAGCACCTCCGGCACATGTCGGTGGTTCAGGATCGAATACGCCGAGAAATTCTCCGTCACCTCACAGAAGCTGGTTTTCAGCGAAGCCTTGCGCCCCGCGCCACTCACGCCGCTCTTTGCATCGCAGATGATGCCAGCCTGCAAGTCCACAATGCCCGCTGCCACCAGCGGACGGATTGCCAGATTCGCGGCTGTCGGATAACAGCCCGGATTCGAAATCAGGCGTGCCCCACGAACCTGCTCACGGGTGTACTCGGGCAGCCCGTAAACGGCTTCGGAGAACAGCCCGGGCGCGGTGTGCTCTTCCTTGTACCAGCGTTTATAACGATCGCCTGTCTGCAAACGGAACGCCCCGCTGAGGTCGATCACGATCGCCCCGGCTTCGAGGAATTTCGGCGCCAGATCCATGGAAACTTCCGGCGGAGTCGCGAGTAAGACGGCCTTCAGCCCTTCTGCTTTGACGGATTCGGCGGTGGACGGAGCACGGCGTACACCCGATTTCCTCAATAATTTCGCGTCTTCACCGGCATCGGCGCGGTGTTCCAGCAACACGGGTTCGCAATCCGGGTGTTTCGAGAGGATCCGAACGGCTTCAACGCCGCTGTAACCTCTGAAACCGACAATTCCAACAGGGAATAGCATGTGAATGATTATTTATACAGTGGACTGTATAAATATACCAGAATCCTGCCCGAAGGCGATCTTGTGACCTGCAGCCCAATTCACACCTCGCCGCTGATACACCTGTGAAGCGCTCGGCTTATCATGCCCAAATGCCTGACCGTGAACCCCAGACCGTCCTCATTACCGGCACCAGTACGGGAATTGGCAAGCTTGCCGCTATCAGCGCGGCTCAGAGGGGCCATCGGGTATACGCATCAATGCGGGACGTCGGAGGCAGAAATCGTCCCGCAGCCGAAGAAATGGAGCAACTTGCAAAACGAGACGGTCTGCATCTTCAAACTCTCGAACTGGACGTGACCGACCAGAGCTCAGTCGATGCCGCCCTCGAT